>JAKFUY010000091.1:0-21065 GCA_021732495.1 Legionellales bacterium
CAAGACACGCATATGGAATTAAAAAAGGAAGAACCCCGCTACCTTAATTTAGGCCCTCTTAAAGCAAAGCATTTTTCTGTCAACAAAAAAGAATATAAACAATGTTATGCCTATATACAAAAACAGATAGAAAAAGAACAGGCTGCTATAAAAGAATTAGACCAACAGCTAGAAAAAGAGCAGCTGCCCCAAGATGGGCACCAACGTTATAAACGAGAAGTAGAACTCCACCCTGATGAAAGTTTTAGACGCTTACAACCTTTTCATATTGATAGCAAATTAAGTTTTGAACACTCTCATACCTGCAAACATTGGGCTTTACAGTTTCTTTTGGATAATGGCTTAATCAGTGACGATCAAAAAGACCCATTTATAGGTTCATCAAAAACAAGTATTGGGTCAACACGTCCGGTTACCTATGCATTCGATCCAGCTCCCCTTCTATTTGCATCTGTAAACGGTAGTAAGCTCTTTGAAAAAAGGCATCAAGTGTTTGTACCTTCATATAATTGGACGCATAGTAAATTCAGAACCGTTCTTCCTGTAGTAGCAGAAGAGTTTCCCGAAAAATTGATACAGCTTCTTCCACAAATCAATGGGCAGTTAAAAAAATTAAAGAAAATTGAAGAAGAGATTCATAGTTTAGATGTAAACGATCAAAAGCCTGATTTGAAACGATGTCGTAAGAAAGCAATTGCTCTGACAAAAAAGCATACTCAATTTTCGAATCCCCAACTTCTTGCAGACTTACAGCAAACCATTGAGACGCTTAGTGAGCAAACTCAAACCTTGATCAATATTTATAGCTATGTGAAGATGCCCCAAGAACTTCAGGAATCTTTGTTGTTACGTTTATACTATTGCCAGGCCATGCGCCAACTTGCACTTGGATTATTAGTTTTAGGGGTAAGTGTTGCCATTGCAGCTTGCTTTACAGGAATACCAGCGATAATTGCCGCCAGTGCTTGTGTGCTAACGGGTCTGTATATTATTCATAGACTCTATCAAGCAATCACCGAAGAGCAGCAATTTCAAGTTTGTTCTGAGCACCAATACAGGGACAGTTTCTTTAAATCTTCCAACGCTTATGCAGCCACCACCATTGTTCCGGATGCTGCACAATTATCTCTTCAATAACCTGATTATAACGTAGGGTGTTGGCTGCAATCGCCGATTGATTGTGTTCGGGCTCCACCGCATAAAGCGGTGGATAAAATTTTAATACATGACGACCATCATCGGTTCGATAGCCAGCTGCTGGAACGACTGGAACATCCGTGTATTTCGCCACCATCGCCAAGCTTCGATAAGTCCCTGCAGGCTTCCCAAAAAAATCAACAGCAATACCATCTTTATTGGCAAGAGAGGCATGTTGATCGAGGACAAACACCACCGCATGGTTGTTTTCCAATGCGACCATGATTTTATCTAAGGCATTTTTTTTAGGGATAACCTTTAAACCAGCCTTGTGATAACGTTTAAATAGCAGATTTTCTAGACTTTTGATTCCCAAAGGTCGGCGAATAAAATGAAAGCAACCATTGTATTGTTTAAATTGTGGCATGCCACCTAAGGGGGCAAATTCCCAATTTCCAAAATGTCCGGTTAAAATCAGCACCCCTTTACCTTGAGCGGCTACAGCAAATAAATGTTCATGACCTTCGATGGATACGCTATCTATCAGCTGTTTTTCTGATAAAAAACGCAGACGCCATGTTTCTTGAAGAATTTTCCCCAAATGAGAATAGAAGGCTTTGGCAAGATGGCATTGAGCTGTTGGTGAAATTTTTTCCCCAAATGCCTGTTTAATATTCGCCAACACCACGTTTTTTCGGTAGGGAAAAAATTGATACATCAACTTTCCCCATCGCGTCACTGGTCTGGATAGGATACGCTGTTCAAGCTCATTCATAGGCTCGAATCACCACAGCTGCATTCATACTGGCAAAGCCTCGATTTAAGATCATCGCCGTCGGTAGTTGACCCTGAAGGCTTCTTGCCGCAGTGACCAAATCCAGTTGCGCACAAGATGCTGCTGGTTGCTCACAATGAATAATCGAGGGAATTTGTTTTTCTTGCAAAGAACGAATAGCCAAGGTGACATCTAACAGGCCTGAAGCACACAAGCTATGCCCCATCAATGACTTAAATGCAGTCACTGGCACCCCTTTTGATCCAAACACCGCTTCGATAGCCTGTGCTTCTGAGTCATCGGATTTTGGATTACCATTGCCATGAGCGACCAACATATTCATATCTTGAGCATGCATGCGGGCATGCGCTAATGCTTTTTGCATGACAGCAGCCAAGGGTTTGCCATCATCATTAAGTGAAAACAAACCTGAACCTTCTGTCATCGCCATTCCACCTAACATTTCAGCGATGGGCTTGACTTGACGTTGTTCCACACTGGCAGCGCTTTCAAGCACAATTGCAGCAGCACCCTCAGCCAATACCGTGCCATCATGCCTTTTATCAAAAGGGGCTAGTTGTGATGCTGTCAGTACGCCCAATTGCTCATAATAAAATCGTGATTGAGGCTCGGTGGCGATATCATAAGCGACCACTAACACCCTATCGGCTTGCCCGGTACGAATTGCCCAATAAGCTTCAATTAAGGCTTGCATGCCACCGACCACATGGTTGGTAAAATTATGATTGATGCCTTTGCACCCCAATTGTATTCCGGTATAAGCCAATACATTATTCGGTAGAATACGTAACAGCCACATCGGATGAACTTGTTCAAATAAGTGCTTGGCAAAATATTGCATATCTTCTTTGGCATCAGATACCAAAGGTAAAAAATCATATTGTTGAAAATATTTATTGCCTGGCGAGCCTACAAATACACCTGTTCTGTCACAGACACTGATGTCCCCTCCCATGCCATTGGCTAGAAATTCCCTAAGCCCTGACTGCTCTGCAGCTCCAATGGCTGCATATAAACCCATCACATCTTGCTTAGAAATTGCTTTCATGAGTTTTCTATCAGGCAGTGCGCGATTCCAATCAAAATCAGTAATTTCACCGGCCCATTGACTGTCCCAACTGGATAAATCATGCGCCTGGCTTTTTCCAATCTTAGATACGCCTGCCTGTATGGATTTCCAGTGTGCATCGATGTCATGCCCGGCGGCACTTAAAGCAGAAATTCCTGTAATATAAACGTTTTCAGCTTGAGACATTATTTTTTCCTCCAAGCTGGATTTTTAAAGACCAAACTACTGTTAGAACCACCAAACCCAAATGAATTACTCATGGCAGCACCAATTGATTTCTCTCTGGGACCTTCAACAACGTAATCCAAATCGCACTCGGGATCGGGGGTTCTTAAATGCGCGGTCATAGGCACTCGAGATTGGTCCATCGCAAGCACGGTAATGACGGCTTCTAAGGCACCCGCTGCAGCAATTAAATGACCTGTTTGCGCCTTGGTCGAACTAACTGGAATCTGATATGCTTTTTCACCAAATACTGCTTTAATGGCATTGGTTTCACTTAGATCATTCATTTTAGTCGAGGTGCCATGCGCGTTGATATAATCAATGTCAGATGCCTCAACACCAGCATTGGCTAAAGCGTTTTGAATGGCTTGGATTGCACCATCGCCATTGGGATGCGAGTCGGTAATGCGGTATGCACTTAAACTATTACCCTCTCCGGCAAGCTCGGCGTAAATTTTAGCACCTCTTGCAACAGCACTTTCCCATTCTTCTAAGACTAAAAATGCAGCCCCTTCACCCAAAACAAAACCATGACGCGTTCCATCAAAAGGCCGGCTCGCAAACTCAAGATCATCATTATCGGTAGACAACGCACCCAACAAACAAAAACTAGACAGCCCCAAAGGGTTTATCATGGAATCAAAACCACCGGCTAAAATTTGTTTTGCATCACCTCTGCGAATCACTTGCAGTGCCAAACCCAATGCTTGTCCACTAGAGGCGCAAGCCGTATGGACCGCAGAAGAGTAGCCACGTGCACCAAACGCCTGAATGAGAGTGGATAAACCACTGTTAGAAGTGGTTTTGCTAAAATCACATTGTTGGTAAAAATCTTGTTTGGCTTGATAGAGCTTGTTCCAGTCGACATCACCATCAGGTGCTGCGGCTTTTTGAAACCGATGAAGATAATCATATTCTGCCGTCATCATGCCACTGCCGACCACAATACCAAATTGAGAGGGATCAGTAATTGCAGGCATCAACTTCGCATCATCCATCGCTTCATGGGCCGCTTCCAAAGCAAATGAGGTAAATCGCAACAAATTACGTTGTAATTTTTGGGCATTAGGATAAGTCGCTTGAAAGTTTTTAACTTCAGCGGCAATGCGTGTTGGAAAACCACTGGCATCGAATTGAGAAATTGTATTGACACCACAATTGCCAGCCATTAATTGTTCCCACATGGACTGGACGTTGTTGCCAATAGGACATACGGACCCCAATCCTGTTACCGCAACACGATATTGGTGCATTAAACCTCCGATTGATAAATGAGCTCGACCACACAAACGCGCTTTTGATGGACAAAACTTCTAATGTGCAATACCAATGCGCTGTCAGATACTTTCTTAACTAAAAGCTCTGAGAGCACACAATCTCCTGGTTGAATAAACTCACTCATTTTAATTCTTTCCATGCGTATCAGTCGATACTGATGCTGCCAGCCTGATGCTTGCATAAAATCTTTTGCCAGCTGTCGAATGAATTCAAGAAGTACCGTTAAAGGTAATACGGGTTTGTTGGGGAAATGATCGGCAAAATAAGGTGCTGCGCGACTGACTTTTTTCACTGCTCGGCAAGATTTTTGTGGCTCCATTGATAAAACCGAATCAAATTGCATCAAGCACTCACGCCCGATGTGCGCTACATTTGGATAAGCAGGTAATTGAGCAAGATATTCCTCGATACTTTCATCAATTGGCCTGTCAATCTCAAGAAACTGCTGTCTTACCTGGGATTCATCAATGAACTGTTGCATCGGCAACATCGGACCGATAGCACCATCGACACTAAATACCACGTTACCATTGACTTTAGCATGGCCATGATACTCCACAGCCACTTCATCGACCGCATCAATTTCACATTCAAGCAATAAAGTATCGCCAACGTAAGCAGGCTGATACATACAGGCTTGAGAGACCACACCTGCTACAGGTCGACGTGTAAAGTGTTGATCATGCATCACCAACCAAGCCGCTAGCTGACCAATCGTCTCACCAATTAAGCTGGGTATAAAACACAAAGAATCCCCCTCACCATCTCGGCAAAGAAAGGGATCCTCTGGTGTAATATGTTTTAAACCGACGATTTGATTTGGATGATCTCGTTTTAAAATTTGATCTACAAATAAAAAACGCATAGATATTTTCCAATTACCCTTTTTTAAATTTATGCAGAAACTGTTTCAGCTTTTGCCTGTATTGCAGCCCCTACCAATTTGCAAAAAGTCTCAACAGTAAACAAAACAGGAATCTCATTGGTTTTCATAGAGGATTTAAAGTACTCTTGTGGAACTTCACATAAATAACTCTTTAATGCAACCAGTCCCTTTTCAGTCAATACCCCATTTTGTTCAAATTCAGCTTCAGTTAATTGACCACGTGCATTTTTCTCCAATTGACCACGAGGAATTTTAATCGCAAACTCTTTCTCCAATTGAAACACTAGATCTAAAAAATCGATAGACTCAGCGCCTAAGTCGGCAATTAAGCGACTGGTTGATTGAACTTTATCTTCGTCAATCACCAGCACATCTACAATAATATCTTTTACTTTATTAAAAATTTCTTGGTTCATTTGCGCTCGACCTTTTAAATTTATTTGGGCGAAATTGTAGCACAGTTTTTAACATTATCGAACGTTTAAAAACAAAAAATATTTTGTTTTTTAGTACCGATAGGCTTCTGGTTTATAGGGTCCATCAACAGTAACGCCTAGATAACGTGATTGCTCTTCTGTTAAGAGCGTAATCTTCGCACCGAGCTTATCTAAGTGCAAGCGCGCAACTTCTTCATCTAATTTTTTGGGCAGAGTATATACCTGATTTTGATACGCATCGCCATTGGTAAACAACTCGATTTGCGCCAAAACTTGATTAGAAAAAGAGGTCGACATCACAAAGCTAGGATGCCCTGTGGCACATCCGAGATTAACCAAACGTCCCTCTGCCAATAATAACAATTGCCGGCCATTGGACATTTGAATCGCATCGACTTGTGGCTTAATATTTTTCCATGGAAACTTTCTTAATTCTGCTACTTCAATTTCTGAATCAAAATGGCCAATATTACAAATGATGGCCAAATGTTTCATCTTTAACATATGCTCAAGCTTGAGTACATGGATGTTTCCAGTAGCAGTGACGACGATATCTAACTGTTCAACGACATCTTCGATAGTAACCACTCGGTAACCTTCCATGGCGGCTTGCAAGGCGCAGATGGGATCAATTTCAGAGATCATCACGGTCGCACCCTGACCTCTTAAGGCTTGAGCACAGCCTTTTCCGACATCGCCATAGCCCATAACGAGGACCTGTTTTCCGGCTATCATCACATCAGTGGCTCGTTTTAAACCATCCAACAAGGATTCACGACATCCATAGAGATTATCAAATTTTGCTTTAGTTACAGAGTCATTGACATTAAAGGCTGGAACTTTCAACTCACCTTTTTTGGCCATTACATACAATCGAGCCACACCGGTGGTCGTTTCTTCAGAAAGGCCTTTAATCTCAGGGAGTAGATCAGGGCGATGTTCATGAATATATTGGGTAAGATCGCCACCGTCATCTAGTATTAAATTAGGGGTCCAGCCATCAGGTCCTTGGATGGTTTGTTCCAGACACCACCAATATTGTTCATCCGTTTCTCCTTTCCAGGCAAACACAGGAATCCCCCTCGCTGCAATCGCAGCTGCGGCTTGGTCTTGGGTGGAAAAAATATTACAAGATGACCAACGCACTTGGGCGCCTAGAGCAACCAAGGTTTCAATCAAAACGGCAGTTTGTATGGTCATGTGTAAACAGCCAACAATACGGGCTCCTTTCAAAGGAAGGCTCGCTTGATAGCGATGCCGCAAGGACATCAAGCCAGGCATCTCATGCTCAGCAATTTCAATTTCCTTGCGGCCCCAATCGGCTAAAGACAAATTAGCCACACAAAAATCCTTTACATTTTGAACGACATCTTCCATGATTTGTTCCTTTTTTTAAGATGGTCTATAACGCTTTTTTCAAAACATCGACTTTATTGGTACGTTCCCAAGGAAACCCTTCTCGACCATAATGACCATAGGCGGCCGTTTGACGATAAATGGGGCGTTGCAATTGATGTTCATCAATAATACCTTGAGGTGTCAAATCGAAATTCTGTTGAATGAGTTCAATGAGTTGATGTTCATCTAATCGCCCTGTACCAAAGGTTTCAATAAAAATCGACGTTGGCTCTGCAACACCAATAGCATAGGACAATTGAAGTTCACATTTGTCAGCCAAGCCTGCCGCCACAATATTTTTAGCCACATGACGGGCAGCATAAGCACCTGATCTATCCACTTTAGAAGGATCTTTTCCAGAGAAGCATCCACCACCATGTCTTGCCATACCACCATAAGTATCCACAATGATTTTTCGACCGGTTAAACCGCAATCACCCAATGGTCCGCCAATCACAAAACGACCAGTAGGATTAATAAAATAACGGGTCATAGCGGTTAACCAATCTGCGGGCATCACAGGTTTAATAATTTCTTCCATCACCGCTTCAACGAGGTCTTGATGTCTGACACTCGGATCGTGTTGCGTAGAAAATACGATGGTATCGACCGCGACCGGCATACCATTCTCATATACTAAGGTTACTTGACTTTTACCATCTGGGCGCAACCATGGCAATTGATTCGATTTACGCAATTGTGCTTGTTTTTCGACTAAACGATGGGCATAAGCAATAGGTGCTGGCATCAATACATCGGTTTCACGTGAGGCGTAACCAAACATCATCCCTTGATCGCCTGCACCCATATGACCAGTATCCTGGCTAGAATTAACACCTTGAGCGATATCTGGAGATTGTTTGCCAATGGCGGTAAGCACTGCACATGACGCCCAATCAAATCCCATGTCTGAACTATTATAGCCAATATCTTTGACCACGTGACGAACAATATCTTCGACATCCACCCAAGCCTTAGTGGTAATTTCTCCGCCGACAAAGACCATCCCTGTTTTGACAAACGTTTCGCAAGCAACACGCGCTTTTGGATCTTGTTCTAAAATAGCGTCTAAGATGGCATCTGAAATTTGGTCAGCAATTTTATCAGGGTGGCCTTCAGTAACGGATTCCGATGTAAAAATATGATGATAAGACATCCTTTCTCCTCAAAAACTTAAAAAAATCAACTTCTGCTTAAAATAAGCGATTCATAGATTGATTGCAATGCTTTATCTAATGCGTTGTTAAATCATCAATAAACTTTTTAACACTCGCAAACCACGACGTGGTTTTTGGCGTGTGATGATGATGTGTTTCTCCAATGCTGGATTGAAATTGTTGTAACAATTCTTTTTGCTTGGCATCTAAATTCACAGGTGTTTCTAAAATGACTTTACACAATAGATCCCCTTGTGTTTTTGAGCGAACCGAAGTCATACCCTTGCCGCGCAACCGAAAGACTTTACCGGTTTGTGTTTCCGCAGGAATCTTCAAACTCACACGACCCGATAAGGTTGGCACCTCAATGGTTCCACCTAAAGCAGCAGTGATAAAATCAATAGGCACTTCACAGTGCAGATCATGATGATCTCGCTCAAAAATAGCATGCTTTTTGATTCGGACTTGAACGTATAGATCACCTGCTGGACCACCAAAATAGCCCGCATCACCTTCACCAGTCAATCGAACTCTATCGTCTTGATCGACACCTGCAGGAATCTTGACGGTTAGTTTTTTAGGCATTCTAACTCTGCCGTCCCCACGGCAGTCAACACATTTGTTGACAATGATTTTACCTTGACCATGACACGCCGGACAGGTTTGTTGAATAGAAAAAAATCCTTGCTGAATTCGTACTTGTCCAATACCACCACAAGTGTCACATGATTTTGGAGTCGAACCCGGTTTGGCACCACTGCCGGTACAGGTTTTACAAGTACATTGATGATAAATATCAACTTCTACCGTTTTACCTAGGGCAGCTTCTTCAAGAGTCAACTCCAAGCCCATTTGCAAATCATTTCCGCGTTGCGCTTGAGATTGTCTGGCACCACCATGGGTGGCACGTCCTCCAGTGAATATATTCTCGAAAATATCCTCGAATACATCACCAAATCCACCAAAGCCTTGACCGCCGCCACCCATGCTTGAGTCAATGCCAGCATGGCCGAATTGATCATAAGCCGCTCTTTTTTTGGAGTCTGATAAGGTTTCGTAAGCTTTTTGAACTTCCTTAAAAGCTTCTTCGGCTTCCTTATTATCAGGGTTGCGGTCAGGATGATATTTCATCGCCAGTTTGCGATAAGCTTTTTTAATCTCAGGATCAGTCGATGAACGACTGACCCCAAGAACGTCATACAAGTCTTTTTTTTGCATTACTTTTTATCTTCCTGTACTTCTTCAAACTCTGCATCTAATACAGACTCATCTGATTTAGTGGTATCTTGCGCTTCATCGGCAGATGCTTGCTGGCTTTTGTTAGCATAAACCCTTTCAGCCATTTTTCCAGATGCTTCAGTCAAAACGCTCAGTTTGTCTTCAATCAAAGCCTTATCCGTGCCTTTTAATGCTTCTTTTAAATTAGCAATAGCATTTTCAATTCCGGATTTTTCGTCATCAGTTAGTTCTGCCTCGAGCTCTTTTAATGATTTCTCAGCATTATGAACCATACCATCGGCTTTGTTGCGAACGTCAACCATTTCTTTGAATTTTTTGTCATCTTCAGTATGCGCTTTGGCATCATCAACCATGGCTTGTACTTCAGAATCACTTAAACCGCTAGACGCTTTAATGGTAATCGACTGCGCTTTACCAGTTGCTTTGTCTTTGGCCGATACATTTAAAATACCATTAGCATCGATATCAAAAGTCACTTCAATTTGTGGAACACCACGTGGTGAAGAGGGAATATCATTTAAGTCAAAGCGGCCCAATGATTTATTTGCGGAAGCTTGCTCACGCTCACCCTGCAATACGTGCACCGTTACTGCGGTTTGATTGTCATCAGCCGTTGAAAAAACTTGTTGGGCTTTGGTAGGTATCGTGGTATTTTTTTCAATTAACTTAGTCATCACCCCACCCATGGTTTCAATACCTAGGGACAATGGGGTGACGTCTAATAAAAGAATATCTTTGACATCACCAGAAAGGACAGCTGCTTGAATAGCGGCACCGACGGCCACTGCTTCATCAGGATTGACATCTTTTCTTGGCTCTTTACCAAAAAATTCTTGAACCACTTTTTGCACCAAAGGCATGCGTGTTTGACCGCCCACTAAAATAACTTCATCAATTTGTGATATCGACTTACCAGCATCTTTTAAAGCCATTTTCAAAGGGGCAATGGTTCTGTCAACCAAAACTTCTACCAAAGATTCTAATTTGGCACGGGTTAACTTGATATTCATGTGTTTTGGACCGGAAGCATCAGCCGTAATATAAGGCAGGTTAACATCGGTATGTTGTGCAGAGGACAACTCGATCTTAGCTTTTTCAGCGGCTTCTTTTAAGCGCTGTAAAGCTAATGGATCACTGTGCAAATCGATACCAGAGTCTTTTTTAAATTCAGCAACCAGATATTCAATTAAAGTCATGTCAAAGTCTTCGCCACCAAGGAAAGTATCGCCATTGGTTGCTAATACTTCGAACTGGTGTTCACCATCAACTTCAGCAATTTCGATGATAGAGATATCGAATGTACCACCACCCAAGTCATAGACCGCAATCACCGAATCACCACGTTTTTTATCCATGCCATACGCCAATGCTGCAGCGGTGGGTTCATTGATGATACGTTTTACTTCTAGACCTGCAATGCGTCCTGCATCTTTGGTTGCTTGGCGTTGTGAGTCATTAAAATATGCAGGAACGGTAATCACCGCCTCTTTCACTTCCCGACCCAAATACGCTTCGGCTGTTTCTTTCATTTTACGCAATACTTCAGCTGATATTTGTGGAGGGGCTTTCTTATCGCCTTTGACTTCCACCCAAGCATCACCATTGCTCGCCTTACAAATCTGGTATGGCACCATTTTAACATCTTTTTGCACCACTGGATCTTCAAAACGACGACCAATCAATCGCTTAATTGCAAACAAGGTGTTTTGGGGGTTGGTCACTGCCTGACGTTTTGCAGACTGTCCCACGAGAATTTCACCTTCATTGGTGTAGGCAACAATCGATGGCGTGGTACGATTGCCTTCCGTATTTTCAATGACACGCACTTTACCATTGCTTTCCATCACCGCAACACATGAATTTGTCGTTCCTAAATCGATACCAATAATATCTGACATAATTTGCTCCAATTTTATACTTATACATTAATATGGTTTGTTAATTACTTTTTGCTTTAGCAACCATGACTCGTGCTGGACGAATAACGCGTTCACCAAGCTGATATCCTTGTTGTAATACATTTAATACTGTATTGGCCGGCTCTTCGCTATCGAGCATCGCCATCGCTTCGTGACAATTGGGATTAAAAGGTTTTCCCAATGCATCAATCTGGGCAACATCAAACTTTGTTAACGCATTGATCATTAATTTATGCGTTAACTCAATCCCTTCTATCATGCTTTGATTCTCAATTTGCACAGCCGCTTGAAGTGCTTGTTCCATACTGTCTAAAACGGGAAGAATTTCTTTAATCAGTTTTTCCACGCCATATCGGTGGGCATGTTCGACATCTCGCTCAGCGCGACGACGCACATTTTCCAGTTCTGCTTTAGCACGAACCAGTTTATCCCCATTGTCATGAGCCAATTGCTCTGCAAGAGTCAACTTGTCTGATAATTCAATATAAGAAGGATGCGTTAAAAGTGCGTTATCTTCGTTGTTTAAAGGGACTTCGGTATGTTCAGTCTCCTTGTCTGGGTTGTTTTCATCTTCTAAAATGGCTTGCCAATCTTTGTCTGTCATAAAAAATCTCCTCATTCACATCCTGAATGTAATTGGGGATGTGTGATAAAAATTCAAGGGTTAATTCATTTTATTTTTTTATTTTGATGGAATACTCACGTACAGCATCAATTAAAACCTCTACGGCATCTGGTGGCACATCAGGGGTTATCCCATGCCCAAGATTAAACACATGCCCAGGTGCATCACCATAAGATTCGATAAGTCGTTTAACTTCTTTTCTGATAGTGGCATGATCTTGTAATAAAACCATAGGATGTAAATTTCCTTGCAAACTGACTTTATCCCCAACCAGCGCACGTGCTTTGCCTAAATCTACCGTCCAATCCAAACTCAGTCCCTGACACCCCAGATTAGCCATATCCGATAACCAAAAACCAGCTCCTTTACTAAACACCACCACAGGAATATCAGGACAATGGGCGCGAACTTTACTGACAATCGTTGCCATATGATTAAGATCATACATTTGAAAAGCGTGGGCCGGTAATATGCCACCCCAAGTATCAAAAATCATTAACGCCTGCGCGCCAGCTTTAGCTTGTGTAATTAAATACTCGGCCACCACTTGCGTTAATAAGTCTAAAAGACTCGCTAGCAATGCGGGTTTTTGATATAAAAAATTAAAAACCTTTGTAAAATCTCGGGTACTTTGACCTTCAATCATATAGCAAGCCAATGTCCATGGACTACCCGAAAACCCAAACAAGGGTAATGATGATGGCATTTCTTGCCGGACTAACCGCAGGGTTTGAAACACGTAGTCCAAACGCTCAAGAACACCTTCCACATGCAATTGCGCAATGGAGTGCTCATCAGAAATGACTTTTTGAAAAACAGGACCTTTTTTTTCCAAAAAATCGACCGTTAAACCCAACGCATGGGGAATGGTTAAAATATCAGAAAAAACAATCGCAGCATCCAATGCATAACGACGCAAAGGCTGTAAAGTAACCTCACAGGCATACTCGGGATTTTGGCAAAGCCCCCAAAAGCTTTTCGCATGCGCTCGGGTTTTACGATATTCTGGCAAATACCGTCCCGCTTGACGCATCAACCATACCGGTGTTCGCTCCACCGGTTGACGATTAAGTGCTCGTATCAGCAATGAATCTTGAAAGGAATTAACCATCACACCACCCTAATATGCTAAAAAGGATGATGATACATGATTCGCAAGCCCAGGTGAATCATTAGCCAAAGTACTGGCCACCATTAATATCAATATTAGCACCGGTAATAAAACCACTCGATTCTTGTGCTAAAAACCCCACCACTGAAGCTACTTCTTCAGGCGTCCCCAATCGCCCCATAGGAATATCATCCACAATGCCATGCAGCACTTTTGAGTCCATTGCATTTAACATCGGGGTGCCAATATACCCCGGTGAAACAGTATTGACAGTAATTCCTTTTTTAGCCACTTCTTGTGCCAGACTCTTGCTAAATCCATATAGAGCGGATTTGCTGGCGGCATAATTACATTGTCCAAATTGACCTTTTCGGCCATTAATGGATGCAATTGAAATGATTCGACCATACTGCCTTTCTAACATGCAAGGCAATACTTGGCGGGTTAGGTTAAAGATACTATTTAAATTGGTATCCATCACCGTTTGCCATTGTTCTAAACGCATATTTTTCAAAGTGGCATCTGCAGTCGTTCCAGCATTATTTACTAATACATCGATGCGACCGAAGCGTTCCATCACCAATGAGACCAAATCTTCACAATCCTCAAACTTTCTCACATCGGCATAAATGACTTCCACTTCAAACCCAAGGCTCTGTTGGATTTTTTTCCATTGCAGGGCCTTATCATGATCACCTTTTTTATAATAATGGGCAATGACCGTGAAGTTTTTTGTCAAGTTTTGGCAAATGGCAGTACCAATACCGCCAGTACCACCTGTGACAATGGCTAATTTTTTTTCCATTATGACTTTCCTTCCAAAAGCTCATCGGCAATCGAGCCATTTAATATGCGTTGCAATTCTTCCATAATTTGAATCACAATGATGCCATCAAAAATACGATGATCCCAAAACATACGAAATAAGGGACGATGATCGGGCTGGGTCATATCAAATATAAAATTAACACCCAGTGGTGATTTAATCGATAATGAACGCACCCCTTTACCAATACCTGTAACGCCAAACGTACCAAAATAATGCAAGCGAAATGTAGGCAAGTTAAACCCAACCCACCATGCAAAACGACGCAAAAGAAAAGGTAGTCGATTAAACTTTAAAAACCGCCGAAATGATAAGGACTGCTCAGGTGGCACCGTTTTTGAGTCTCTTAGCATTTTATCCAAATGCTGCAAAGACTGCTTTTCTGGACTATCAATTTTAACATACATCACCATGGTCTCATCGGCAATCTCACGTTCAATGGCCACCATGCCCACTGTGCGCGTATATTCATAAATATGCGGGTAAGGATACGAAAGATATACTTGTCTTAACTCGGGGAATTGTGCCGAAACTTCAGCAAATGCTTTTAAAAAAATAGTATACCAACTGATACGCGTTGAGCACTGTTTCCTTGCTTCGATGACAGGCGCTAAATCCATATATTTTTCTGCACTGACTGAATTCATGCTGATTTTTTTACTAAAATACAAAAAATCAATCATACATCTTCGTGCCAATGATAACCCTAAACGACGCCCCCTTTTCTTAGCCACAACTCCCCCTTAGATACATATAAAAAATTTCAGCTATTGAATTTTAATTTAAAATTGTCAACAATGCAGACACCGTTGACATTGAACTCCTCATCCATGATAAACCACACCTTATCCGATTGCATCCATATTAACCAACTTCAAATTCCTCTACATATTGGGGTTCATGCGTGGGAAAAAAACACCCTGCAAAAGCTTACATTTGATCTGAGGTTGTTTCTAAAGCTTTCTGATTGCCAAGATAATATTAAACATACCGTATCCTACCAAACCATTTGTGAGGATTTATCCAACTTATTTAGCAACCAACATTATGAACTCATTGAAACGGTCGCGGAAAATGCCTGCCAACATTTACTCTCACAATATCCGATTCATGCAGTAGAAATCCTGGTTAAAAAATACCATGTTATTCCCAATTGCAATTATGTGGCCGTTCAACTATTTAGAGAAAAATCCACCACAGACACTTCCTCAACAGGTTGTAAATAAACTTTATAGACATTTAGCGCCAGCAATGCAGATTGTACAATCATCAAAGTCACACCCATTGCCGGGTGCAAAACAATACCAAAAGCAAGCAAGGCGCCACAGGCAACACTGAGTACTAAAAAATTATAGGCAAAACTTAACATCAGGTTTTGTTGAATCAGTGAGAATGTTTGTTCTGCAATTTGCAGTCCTCGCGATATACTCATCAAATCATCCGACTGAATTTCAACTGCAGCGCCCTCTGCGGCGTTAAACTCAGAATGGTGCTGATTGTTTTTAATCCACATGCTGAGATGACTGGCTTTCATTGCCACACTGTCATTTACGCCATCACCTAAAAATGCAATCTTTTTTCCTGGGTATTGGCTACGAAGTTGGGTAATACATTCCTCTTTTTGCTTAAAATTACAATTGCCAATAATATTTTCAGCTTTGATATTCAACTGTGCTTGAATCTTTTGTGTCGTCAATTCATCGGCACCCGTGCAAATCACAACCTGTTTTTTTTGATTTTTTAAATATTGTATCAAATCACGCGCATCAGGTCTTAAGCCATCCTCAACATCTAAGTAATTCAGCAACTCTGCAGTGGATTCAGGTTGGGCTTGAAAATATAAATAATAACGATTGGCTAATGGCTCTTGTGGCGCCGGGAGTCGTTGCGCTTCAATCAGCGCATTGTTTCCAAACCAATACACCCCATCATGGGTTTTAAGTTTTGCACCATAATTTAAATCGGTGAACTCAGGCTCTTGTTCCCATTGGCATTGGTTTTGAGATTCCACATATTTTGCGATCGCTTTGCCAATATTGTTGGAACGCTTTGCCAACATTTGTGTTTCGATGTATTTGATGATTTCTAAACTTTGACCTGGACCACTATATTTAACTTCAGGCTTCCCTGAAGTTAGCGTGCCATTGTAGTCAACTACAAAAATATCGGTATTTGCAGCTTGTTGAAACGCTTTACCGGATTTAAAAAAAACCTGGTGAGAGGCCGACTTTGAAGCCCCCATGGTTAAAGCCATGGGAATAATTAACCCTAAAGTACAGGGACATGCAGATACTAAAATTGATACCATGCATTGCACCGCCAAACCGATAGAAAAGAAATAGCCAATCGCCACCCCACTGATGGCCGTTAAGACCAACAAACCTGGAATAAACCATTGCAGCCAGCGCTGAACCTGCTCCAGAATGGGTGCCGGATCATCACTCGAACGCGCTCTTTGCATCGCATCATCAATTCTATGAAAACGAGATCTATCAATCGGTGCGGTAATTTCCACCACCACTGAACCTTCCTCTACGACTGTTCCGGCCTCTAACGTAGAGCCTATCTTGACATCAATCGGCAACAACGAGCCGCTCTTAATATGATCTTTCAAAATCGCTTGCTCAGACTTATGCAAGATACCATCGATAGGAATCACATCACCTGCCTTGCATAAAATAAACTCTTCTTCTTTGAATTCTTTCGCTGGTTTAAAATTTCCAACATCACCTTGGACATTGGTCTGTTGAAATTTAACAGACTTAAATTTTTGGACATAAGGACGTGTAAAACCCATTTTCTTATCCAAATACCCTTGAAACAAACTGCCCAAATGCCTAAAACCAAACATTAAAAATCCGGCCTCTAGCATACAAGAAAACATAGGAACGTATAAACTCGCTATCGAAACGGCAATGACTATAAACCCAGATAGTGCAAATAAACTATCCATATTAAACCAGGGATTTTTAGCGTTACGCAATGCCGCTTGCATTTGGGCCCAAGCACTTTTCAAAAAAGGCGCTGCAATGACTGTCAGTATCCCACAGCTTACATACACCAAGGCTGTATTCAAAAAAGCTGGCACCAAAAGCCAGCCTAAAGAAATCACCATCCAAAGCACACCCAGGCCTAAACCTAAACCAGCTCCCCATGCATTGGAACTCGACTCCTCAATCAATTTAAATTTTGAGTGTTCAAAACGTTGTCGCAGCCAATCTTTGAGTTGCAAAAAAGCAATTTCTTGCGACAATTCAGTTGTAATACGCAGATGGAGTTCTTTTTCAGAGAAATCAAAATAGGGTTCTTCAATTTCCAAAGATTGCGGTGCTGTACCGCTCATAAGTTGTAAAATGCTTTCTCCACAGCCAGAGCAAGAAACATTATCGACTTTAAAACGATATTCAAATTGGGCCATGCTTGACATCCAACAAATTAAACGTGATTGCATCCTGTAAGGGACCGCCAAGTCACGGTTTGAAAATCATATCAAACAAGGGGTATTTTATATCAATTTTTCTTGACTGCAATGTTTATTTTTTGTTCTTTCACATCGGATGATTTCATCTTAATTATTCTGTTCCGCCACTTATAAATAGCGGAACAAGAAATTATTTATATCTTTTTTAGGTTACTTTAAAATGAGTCCAAATCGCTTATCATACTCATGCTGTAATTTTGCATTATCATGGCGATTTTCAATTAAAAACGCTTTCTCGTCAATACAAAGTTGTTTGGTGGGCATCCCTCCTGAAAAGAAACGAGATTGATTAACGCTAGCTTTAGTTGGTGATGGGGCGAGAGCATCTAATAAATTTAAACGGGCTTTTGCCTTATTAAGAACCGATGCAATTTTTGAATCAAGCAAAAACGTCCCATGGGTGAAAAGTTTGTTGCCAGTATCAAAAGTCCATGGTGTAGAAACATGTAAAGTCATGTTATCCAATCCATCTCTGAGGAGAGCCCTGGGTATTCTTATAGGCTGTTTGTCATAAGGCCTTAATTGAAATTCATCTCTAAACGGCAATAAGCTATTAAAACCATGACTACTTTTTTCAGGCAAAGGTTTGACAGGATGCCCAGTTTCGATATGCCCATTAAACTCATCCAAGCTAAAAACAGAATCTTCGATTTTAGATAGTAATAGTTGCATTCGTTGACTCTCAAAGAGGACTGTCTTAGGCCATGACTCACGAAGATGTGCGCTTGCTTTAGAATCAAATCCATATCTAGACGGCAATTCGCTATTAACACCATGACTACATTTTTCAGGCAAAGGTTTGACAGGATGCCCAGTTTCGATATGCCCATTAAACTCATCCAAGCTAAAAACAGAATCTTCGCTTTCACATAGTAATACTTGTAAACGAGCCCAGGTTCGTTCACTCTCAGCCTTAGGAAGCTGGGCTTGAATTTGACTTCGCAATGCCTCCGGGCTGTAACTGGTCTGATTAATTAAAATAACCCGCCTTCCACCTTGATCATGGGCGTAATTCAGTACACTAATTAATTGACGCATAGAAGAATCATCGATTGTTTTTCCACAAAGAAAATGGTTATATTCTTTGATTTCCAGGGCTATGGTTTTACAAGTGGTTTTTTCAAATTGTAATGGCATTACATTCAAAAAAGGCTTTATATAAGAACTTTCACCACTAGGCGACATCATATAGTGTCCCTTTACTTGAAAAAGCTTAATCCATTGCTTCTGTATAGGACGTAATTGATTGTAAGCATCACACGCTAAGAGGCCTGTCTCACGCAATGACTGACGAATAGGTGCTAGCTCTTCATTGTCATCAAATCCTGGAATAAGCTCAACCTCCCCCAAACGCGCTTGGTGGGTTTTCCAAGATGCATCACTCACGACAGCTCCTATCGATTGCCCATCGCGCTTGGAGCGAAGACTTATACCTGCTAGACCCTCTTTGTGTAGCCAATTTAGGTATTGGGGAGAAAAATAATCATTGAATGGAGGATAATAGTATTTTCTATCTAATTTATAACCATAGCAATCCCCAAATCCAATAGGTTCATTTGAAGTAATAAATAAACCTTTCCCTGGATTACTCACGAACCAGGAATATATTTTTTCCAATAATAAATTCCCACTAAAACTGGCCAAATTATCATCATCTAGAAATACCGCATGTGGATCGGAGGCTAATAATTTATCTATTTCCTGCTCACAATTGGCGAGATCAGCAAAGCTTTGAGCTTGCTCGGACCATCCTTTGACCATTACTTCTGAGATCCAAACGACTTTCTTCCCTCTAGCTGTTAATTCTTTTGCAGCACATACAGCCGAGGCTGTTTTACCAACACCTGCTTTTCCAGTTAATATAACCAGTTTTGATTCAGCAGCCATGATGCTTTGACAAAATTGCTTACTCATCATCATTAATTCTTTTTGTTGGAGTGATTCCTCTCTAAATTTAGAAAAATCCATAGACGTTCTATTTTCAAATGGAATGACGGCCAGTAATTCAGAAGGCATATGAGAATCGTCAATCGCCTGATGCACATAATCGGTAGGATCAACCATGGGTTTCTCAATCTGCAGTAGCCAAGTTGAAAATTGATTTAAATCGAATGTGAGCTCAAATTGGGGGCTTTGCATCACACAAGAGAACTCTGCTTCTGATAATGTGGTGTCACGTAATTTCAAAGCCGCCTCAATTAATTGGCCATAGGTTTGCAAAAGCTTTGGATGAAACGCGTCTGGAGTTGCTGCATATAATGATAAGCGCTCAGCATCATAAGGCTTTCTAGGCTCATTAAATGCATCACGTAGTAAGTTTAACACAGCCGTTTCAGTAATTCCCTGTGTACCCTTTAATTGAGGGTCAAAGATATAATATTGATCGCCGATGACGATACAATTCTCACCACCGTAGTTTCCACCAGGATGCTTTAAGGGGTATAAGGGTGTATTTGCAAGATGCTTAACAGTAACAGAAGAAACGGAAGCCATCCCTTTTGGTGCTAAAAATGAATAAAGTGGATTTCCAGAGAAGGGTTTATTGCATTCTTTAATGCCATTGTAGACGAGCTGCGTTATAAAAAACGGTGCTCGACCAAAACATTGATTAAATCGCTCATTCCCTAGTATATATCGAATACCAAACCATAAGCTTAATTGGGTAAACATGCCACAATCGATAACAGTCGGTCCTTTTACCAGATCGTCTAGTGCTTGTGCTGGTTGCTGCCCTTTATAAATAAGCGTTTTAACACCATCTTGAAAAAGAGCATCCCATCCCGCAGGAACAAGCGTCATTATTTGAGAAGCCTTAAGTTCTGAAGGTTTATTCTCATTCCATAATTTTACTAAATCATTGTTATAATGTAGTCCCCCAGAAAAGTCTTCATATATAGCCTCTCTTTCGACAGAATCAGTGTTTGCCAACTCAATAAATCTTTTTACACCTTCTGCAAAATGTTCAGAACTCATTAATTTTGGTTCATTGAAACGTGATAGAAAACGGACTAATTGTTGAGACGGTTTTTTCCTGTGTTGCAGTTGGAAGTATTGAATAGCAGTATGAATTTCTGGAACGCTTTGGCGCATAGCTTATAACTCTGTCATTAAAGGCAGTTAATATTATACCACAAATTTAATCATTTTGTCTATTTTTTTATCTTATATTTTGAGAGACCCCAGGCATCTGGGCATGAAACATACTTCCCTGGATTTTTACGCATCCATCTGACGAATCATTCCTGGGGCGTGTTCTTTCGCTTGAAAAATAACTTTGGCTTTTTGTGCATCACTGATGGTGGTATAAGGGCCTAGCATTACACGATACCACTGCATGGTACCTTGACGAATCGTACTGATTTTGACATCAAAACCTTTTAAAATTAATTTGGCTTTAAAACTTTCAGCTTGTGCCGAATAACGGAAGGAGGCCAACTGCACAAAGTAATTCGATTTACTCGGCGTTGAAGCAATTTTTGGC
>JAKFUY010000091.1:21165-29681 GCA_021732495.1 Legionellales bacterium
ACTGATTTTGACATCAAAACCTTTTAAAATTAATTTGGCTTTAAAACTTTCAGCTTGTGCCGAATAACGGAAGGAGGCCAACTGCACAAAGTAATTCGATTTACTCGGCGTTGAAGCAATTTTTGGCAATGCTGATGATTTAGCCGTTGCAAGCTCTGTTACTTTGACGGGTTTGACTGGGTCATCAGTTTTCTTATCAAGCAGTGCAGTTTCTTTAGGCTCTTCTAAGGGCTTAACCGTATCTTCGACCTTGAGTATGGGGGGAACCGTCGATATGATCTAGCCAAGTTAAAACCTGAAGTTTATCGCTGTGTTGTTGATGCAAGACAGACAGTAGCCTATGCTCGGGTGTCTAGTCATGACCAAAAAGAAGATTTAAATTGTCAATTTTTATTTTTTGTTCTTTTACCTCTGTTCCGCCACTTATAACTACATTATAAATGGCGGAACAGGATTGTTTCTTTTCTGCTCCTCAACACAAACAATATTGTTTTAACTAAATAAATAGATCTTTAAGAGTAACTTCATTACTAATTAATTTGTTAAAATACTCATTTCTGGACACACCGCTACTAGAAATAAGACACCATAATAATTGCTTTTTTATTCCCGTTTTTTCTTCAAAAATAGATGCTTTCTTTTCCAGTTTGACAGCGTATTCTTTAGTAATTAAATATGGCTTGTCCGTATGTTTAATTTCACACAAAGTGATACAGTCATCGTCACGATCAAAAACCAAATCTATCTGTGCTCCTTCACCTATATTTTTATCAGGTACATAGCGCCAATCACCACAATAAAAATGAATGTGATCTAATCCCAGCGCTTTTGTTATTGCATCTATATGTTTTAAGCATACTGCTTCAAATGCATAACCAGCCCAGGCATGCCATGTTGGAGATCTCATTATAGACATCCATGGAGCGCCTGCTGAAGTTATACGGGTTTTCTGACGCATTGGTTCGATCCAATGCAGGTAAAAAATGGAGTATTCGTCAACTAACCGATAATGCACGCCCCTTCGGGTATGACCCAGTGGGCGGAATATACTAATGAATCCCGCCTCTTCAAGACCTTTAAATTTTGTATTCAATGAACCACCATCTGATATTTCCTTGATGTTCCTAATCAGATCGTCACGTGAAATCCCATTTCTTTTGTTTGCTATTGCACGAATAATTTTTATGTAAATTTCAGGTTCTTCGTATAATGAATGAAATAACTTCTCAAACTCATCTAAAAGCAAACCACCCTTTTGAAAACAAATTGCATTGATATTCTGTGCAATAGACAAATTTGGTTTTATATTTTTAAGGTAATGTGGTATGCCTCCCATTACCATATAGAGCTGTAATACCTGATGGTGATTAAATTTATTGTTGCGATAATTTAAATATAAAGATGTTTCACTAAGCGTAAATGGAAGTAGTGGAAGATTTACAGTAATACGATTGTGTAATCCGCCTTTTGCATAAACTATCTTTTTTAACATCCAAGATGCTGCTGATCCACATACTACAAGAATAGTTTTTTTTCTATACGACCACGATGTATTCCAGTAATATTCCAAAGCTTTTAAAAATCCTGATTTCCTAGTTGCTAGCCAGGGGAGCTCATCAAAAAAAATGGTTACTCTTTTGTTTTTTGGTAACTGTTCGATAGCTTTATCAAGCTGAAGAAGTGCGTCCATCCAATTAGCTTGAACAGCCATTTCCGCTCCATGATAAAACGTTTTTGATAAGGAGATTGAGAAATTTTTTAATTGATTCCTCATGGTGTCATCATTACCTGTTTGATCAAAGAAAACACCACCTTTTTGGCCAAAGAAATTTTTTATAAGAAATGTTTTTCCAACTCGACGCCTTCCATAGATAGCAATAAACTCTGCTGAATTTGAAGATAAAGCATCCTCCAATATTTTTAATTCTTTTTTTCTCCCTATGATCTCATCCATATAACACCTGTATTTTTCAAATAAATTTCTGTTCCGCTAAATATAATTTTATCATAAGTAGCGGAACAAGATATTTTTTTTTCATATCTTTATGATATTAAATAAATTTTAATTTAAATTATTAGCCTACTACTATAAAAAGTACTTTGACTTTTTGCCTATTTTCTGTGAATTCTCTTTCAAGGCTTTTCTAAGACAGTATTAAGGAAAATGATACACAAGGTCATAGAGTATCAATAAATGATCTCATCGCTTTAAATAATGGATAGCTTGAGCTGGTGTTAATTTAGGTTAAATTAAAGATTTATGCTTTTTAAGCATCCATCTGACGAATCATTCCTGGGGCGTGTTCTTTCGCTTGAAAAACAACTTTGGCTTTTTGTGCATCACTGATGGTGGTATAAGGGCCTAGCATTACACGATACCACTGCATGGTACCTTGACGAATCGCACTGATTTTGACATCAAAACCTTTTAAAATTAATTTGGCTTTAAAACTTTCAGCTTGTGCCGAATAACGGAAGGAGGCCAACTGCACAAAGTAATTCGATTTACTCGGCGTTGAAGCAATTTTTGGCAATGCTGATGATTTAGCCGTTGCAAGCTCTTTTACTTTGACGGGTTTGACTGGGTCATCAGTTTTCTTATCAAGCAGTGCAGTTTCTTTAGGCTCTTCTAAGGGCTTAACCGTATCTTCGACCTTGAGTACGGGGGGAACCACATGTTTATCTGCTTTTGTTAAAACGGTATAAAACTCGAGTTTTGGATAATGGGCTTGGGGTGTCTCGTTTTTAGACAAAACATTCGGTTTTGGATGTGTCGATTGAAAACCGACCCCTTTGAGAGATTGATTTAACCAACCGCCCAATTGATTAACATTAAAAATGGAGGAACTCATATATCCAGTTGCAAACGCCATACAGACCAACATAACTTGGCCTCTATTTTGCGATTGATATGGCTTTGCTGATTTTAAATGCCGATTCCTTTTCATGCAAATTTCACACCCATTAATCCTAAACTGTTTCGCAAGACCCATTGGCAAGCGAGGAGCAACATCATGTTTGCAGAGCAATAAACATGGTCGTTATCTAATATTGTGATTTCATTATAATAATAATGTATGTTGGTGGCTAGATTTTTTAGATAATTATATAAATGATTCAAAGAGATACACCCTCGCAGGTCTTCAACCAAATCCGGGAAAAAACTTAATTTCTCAATCAATTGCAAAGCCGTAGAACCCCATTGCACCGTCACAATCTCAGAGGTTTGTTCAATATTGCGTGAAGCAAGCATTTGTAAAACCTTAGTGGTTCTTCCGTAGGCATATTTGACCAAATACCATGGATTATCTAAACTTTCGCTGCATATCCACTGCGCATCGAGAGTCAGTGGCTGTTCAAAAGACGTTTTAAAATAAAAAAAAGCCAGGGCGTCTTGTAAAGCGCTATCATCAGTCAATCCTTGCACTTGGGTATTACCCACTTTATTGCAATCGAGTGCTAAAACCACTCCCAGGCGAGTGGACATATCTTGATAGGCAAAAAAACGTGCTTCTTCAAAGGTTTTAGGCTGTCTTGTGCTATTTATTTCAACCGGTGAAGCGATGCCATAAAGCGCTTTTAATTTTAAAATCTCTAACACTACCAATGCTGGATATTGCTCTGAAATATAAAAGTTCAAAAACCCAGGTGCTGCCACCTCGACTCTTAAAATGCCGGTAGGCAAGACTATCTTTGACACGATCGCATGCGCACAGTCCATAGCAGAAATCTGTAAGTATTGCGCCCATGCCATGGCAATATTTGACCCATACTCACCATGCTGTTTATCACGATTTACAAAAACCTCGAATTTCATATCCGGAATATCTTCAATGGATTGCAGTGCTGCAACCAGTTTATACCTCATTAGGCAGTTCCCCATTCTCAGACATCAAAATTGCCCAAAAACGTGTCGACTCAAAACTACTTAAAATAATCATCATCAATACTGTCATTGGCACTGCTAGAAAAAGCCCCATACCTCCCCATAGACTTCCCCAAAAACCAAGCGCCAATAAAAGAAACAGTGGGCTAAGGTGCATTTTACGCCCCAGATAATGGGTTTCTAAAAAATTACCAATAAAGGCATGACATAAAACCTGCAATCCAAAAAACAACATGACTTTAGAAACATCTAACCATTGAAAATACGCAAACAAGGTAATGATTAACGTCATCACCAAAGCCCCTATATTTGGGATGAAATTTAATAAAAAGATACAAACCCCCCAGAACTCAGCAAACTCCACCCCCATTACTTTCATTAAAATATAAATACAAGACGCTGTTAATGCACTAAATAATGATTTTAACCCCAGATAACGTTGGATCTCACTGGGGATCTTTTGTAGTAAAAATGATGCTTTATCTCTGGGTGTTTTCCCCACAAACAAACGAGATATTTTCTCATCAAAGCAGACTTGCTCTAAAAAAAAGAACAATACAAACAACATGATTAAAAATAATGAACTCATGAAGTTGGTCATAGCTGAGTAAAAACCCACCAACAAGCGTTGAAAGTTTATCTGTTTTAAGGAGTTCTGCAGCAAACTCAACACATACGCTTTATCCATCCCCATTAAGGGGATTTTATTTAATAATAAACTGAGATTGTTTTGCAAGTCTCCTGTAGAAGCCATCATGCTTTGTAAGTTTTCCGATACAATTCGGCCAATTAAAATAAAAACAAAAATAACCACACTAAATGATGCAAAAATAGCCATCACTGATGGAATCCATGAACCCACCACTGGTGTTTTCTGTAAAGTATTTGCCATGGTCCGTAATATATTCCAGATCAACACTGCAAAAATAAGTGGAATCAGGATAGACTGGCTATACCATAAAAATTGTATCAATAAATAAATACTGATAAGCACTGCTGCAATCGTCACCGAACGCGTAGGCATCAAAAAACTCTCCAATTAAGATATGATATGAATACGATTGAACCACTTTTACAATCTTGCAGTATTTTAACCGGCATCGGAAGTCAATTATCTGAAAAACTACAAAATATTGGTATTTTCAACCTGTATGACTTGTTATTACATCTTCCGTTTCGCTACCAAGACCGCTCCCACATCACAGCAATTGGTGACTTATCCTTGCATCAACCGGCGGTCATTCAAGGTATCATCATTGAGTCCCATTGGCTCAATGGCAATAAAAAAGTGTATCATTGTGCTTTAGATGATGGCACCGGCGTTATCAATTTGCGCTTTTTTCATATGCCACCCTATCAACAAAAGCGCTTACAAAAAAACACCACCCTTAAAGCCATTGGTGACGTTTTGCTCAAAGCCCATGGTTTTGAGATGAGTCATCCAGAAATTGAGGTCTTGCAGCCCGGAAAAGCCCCTAACATTCAAGCCTATCTTACCGCTTGGTACCCTTCTACCAAAGGTATCCATCAAAATATGTGGCGCAAAATCATGACGCAATTATTCACTGCTTTTAAAGCAGAAATTAATGCACTGGAATGGTTGGATGCCGCGTTTTTACAGCAACATGGTTTATTAAGCCTTGCAGAGTCCTTACACGTATTGCATTTCCCCACACTTAACTATCAATGCGACGAACTTATCTTGGCCGACCATCCAGCACATAAACGCTTGGCATTCGAAGAGCTGGTCAGCTACTCATTGAGCACCAAACTTTTAAAACAACAAAATCAAACATTCAAAGCCTATCCCTATCCCACCCCTGACAATATTGACCAGTCTTTATTAGAGACGTTACCATTTGAGTTAACTGATGCTCAAAAAAAAGTAATTACTGAAATTCGTCACGACCTGCATCATACGCAACCGATGTTGCGCTTACTACAAGGCGATGTCGGCTCGGGGAAAACTATAGTCTGTGCACTCATTTCGCTTGCCGTATTAGCCGCCAAGCATCAAGTGGCACTGATGGCCCCCACTGATTTACTCAGTGAACAGCACTTTAGCAATATGCAAAAATGGTTGGAGCCATTGGGGTATCGGGTGCTTCGCTTAAACCGCACCACAGGCGCAAAAGAAAAAAAAACCACTTATCAAGCGCTTGCTAATGGTGAAGGTCATGTGGTGGTGGGCACCCACGCCCTATTTCAAGATAAAGTTCAGTTTCAAAACTTAGGCTTGGTTATGATTGATGAGCAGCATCGCTTTGGTGTAGCACAACGCTTAAAACTCACCGAAAAAGCGAACTCTGCCTTTCATCCGCATCAATTATTTGTGACCGCAACCCCCATCCCACGAACGCTTTCAATGACCCAGTTTTCCCATTTTGATGTCTCGATTATCAATCAGTTACCCAAAGGGAGAAAACCGATACAAACAGCTATCATGTCCCATGAAAAACGAGATGCCATCATTGAACGCCTACAAGAAATTTTGAATCAAAAAGGACAAATCTATTGGGTATGCACGCGTATTGAAGAAGATGAAACCACTCAACAACAAGCAACTCAGGCTCTACAAGATTATCTCAATACCCAGCTTCCAGCCGCGCGTATTGGCATGGTACATGGAAAACTCAAACCTCAAGAAAAAGATGCGATGATGCAGGCATTTAAAACTGGTGAAATTGACATTCTGGTGGCCACCACTGTCATTGAAGTCGGCGTTGATGTCCCAAATGCCAATATCATTATCATTGAAAACGCTGAAAGACTTGGGCTTGCCCAGCTTCATCAGTTGAGAGGTCGCGTGGGCCGAGGTCAGGAGGACGCTTTTTGCATTTTGATGTATACACCGCCCTTATCTGAAAACGGTCAAAAACGATTACAAATCATTCGACAATCCAATGATGGCTTTTGGCTTGCCGAACAAGATCTATTAATTCGGGGATCAGGTGACATATTTGGCACACAGCAAACTGGCTTTAAAGAGTTTAAACTTGCCAAGATACCACAGCACATCGAACTGCTTAAACTCGGGCAATCTTTGGCGAAGGATTTATTAGAGCAAGAATCACCTGTTGTGACACAATTACTTCGCTATTGGTATTGTGAAAGCCAGCGTTTTTTAAAAGCCTAATTCTGCTATACTCAACAAAAGGATAGAGGTGATTGATTATGCCAAAATTATTTTTCATGGCTTGTATGTTGTTAGCTAGTGTATCTTCATTGCAGCAACTGAACCAAAACATTGACGCGCGCCTTCATCAAGATGCTTTTGTGCCCCGCTCTGAAGAAATAGACACCATCAAAAACCAGATGGTCACTCAACACCAAAAAACTGTACCAGACACTGATATTCGTTTGGCCCCTGAGCCGACCTGCGGCCTCTAAAACAGACTCAGTAATGAGCAGTTGGTTTTTTTTATCATTTATGATAACATGCGGATAACTAGAGCAACCGGATTATTTTTTATGCTAATAAAGAAAGATGTTCCACAGAGTGTCATTGCTTCGAATTTGGCGAAATTTTTAGAGTATGAGGACATACAACAACTTCGTCTCACTTGTCATGTGTTTTCTGAAAATAATATTCTTACGCGCTATCAAGCTAAAGCGAATCTTGAAAGACAATTGAACCAACCTCGATTCTTGATAAGCGAATGTGGTGATGTGATTTATACTCACAAGTCTGTATATATTTCCACCAAAAACTTTCGCTTTACTTCGTGCCAAACCTAATTTCCCGAAAAATTATAACTAGGTTTCAAGTAATTCATTAATAAACAATAAGATGCGTGCTATTTTCGCTTGTTTTTTCCCTAAACATAGTTATAATAATTGAAATTATAACTATGTTTAGGGAAGAACGCAGTGGCTTTTCGGGTGGAACAAGTTAATAAGAAAACTGGCATTACGTACATATATGAATCTACTTCATACTGGGATAAAGAAAAAAAACAGTCACGTAATAAACAGGTGTGCATTGGCAAGCTGGATCCAGTCAGCAAAGAATTTATTCCATCAAAGCGCCTTAAACCAGAACAAGCTGTTGTCAGAGATCCTGCTGTTACTGCATCTGCGTCAATTGTTGGTCCGCTACTTATTCTTGATAATATTACAGCCAAATTAGGTCTGAGAAAATTACTTAAATCATGCTTCCCGCATGACTACCAGCAGATTCAGATGATGGCATATTACCTTGTCGCACATGGCGGCCCATTGAGTCATTGTGAGACATGGTGCAAGAGCCACGCACCTAATCTTACAGAGTATTTAGCGAGTCAACGCATTACAGAAATTTTATGCGCTATCACTGCAGATGAAAAGCAAACGTTTTGCACTAAATGGATGGATAAAATTCTGGAAAATGATTATATCTGTTACGATATCACCTCTATTTCCTCCTACTCTGAATTGAATGAGTATATCAAATATGGCTACAATCGAGACAAAGAAAAATTACCGCAACTAAATCTCGCCATGCTCTTTGGTCAGAAGAGCCGCTACCAGGCAACATCACTGATGTTACAACTTTGCCCAATCTGCTAAAAACGTTTAAGTTTATGGAGGCGAGATCCCTAAACTATGTCATGGACAAGGGATTCTATAGCAAAAAAAACATTGATTGCTT
>JAKFUY010000083.1 GCA_021732495.1 Legionellales bacterium
CTTATGAGTGTAATTTTATTGAGAAGACTACTAAATATTGCTTTGGTGTTGGCCTTTGGGGTCGTGATGCTTGGTGCTTATACGCGCCTGACCGATGCGGGTTTGGGTTGTCCGGACTGGCCGGGCTGTTATGGAAAGATGGTGGTTCCTTCTACCCAGACGCTTTATCCGCAAATACATCTGGAAACTGAAAAAGCGTGGACGGAAATGGCGCATCGCTATTTAGCGGGCAGCTTGCTTAGTTTTATATTCGTTATTTTAGCGATATTGCTATTTAATCCCAAGTTTAAGGGGCTGGTTCGGTCTTTTTATCTTTTTGCTATTGTAGGTCTTATGGTGTTTCAGGCCGCATTAGGCATGTGGACGGTTACCTTGAAATTATTGCCCATTGTTGTGATGGGGCATCTGCTGGGTGGTTTCTTAATTGTTTCTGTGCTCACCGTCATGCGCTGCCATTTTTTTAAGATGGAGCCTTTGGGGCTATCTCAATGGCGGATTGTTTTAGGAATAGGTATTCTTCTGACCTTTTTACAAGTCGCATTAGGTGGATGGGTGAGCTCGAATTATGCAGGGATCTCTTGTGTGGGTTTTCCAAAGTGCAGTGGCCAATGGATTCCTGTACTTCATTGGAAAGAAGCGTTTGCTGGAATGCACACCCTTGGCGTTAATTATCAAGGTGGTGTTTTGGATATGGATGCTCGAATGACCATTCAATGGATTCATCGATTAGGCGCTTTGATTGTGTGGTTATTTTGGTTGGTTGGCTCCCTTGTATTGTGGCATAAGGTTAACAATGCGCATGTACACGTCGCTATTATCGCTTTGCAACTGTTGTTGTCCCTGCAAATTATATTAGGGATGGTTAATGTTGTTTATTTCTTGCCGCTTTGGTCGGCTGTTTTACATAACGGAGTGGGCGTGCTGGTATTGTCTGCTACTTTGGTGATTGCCTCGATGGTCGTTGGGCGAAGAGATGCTAAATATGCATAAAAATAATCAGGTTTTGGCGTTTTGTCATAATTATTGGGAGTTGACGAAGCCAAAAGTCGTGGCATTGATGTTAGTGACGGTTTTAGTTGGAATGTTGATGGCAACACGCCAATGGCTTCCTTTGTCACTTATTTTAGCGACGTTGATAGGCGTTGCTTTATGTGCGGGAAGTGGCGCGTCTATCAATCATCTCTTGGATAGTCATTTGGATGCAAGGATGAAGCGTACTGAAAATAGACCTGTGGTGCAAGGTCGAGTCTTAGCCCATCAGGTTCTTTGGTTTGCGTTTATTTTGGCATCTTTAGGCCTGTGCATATTGTATTTTTTGGTTAATCCTTTAACGGCCGGTCTTACCTTTCTAAGTTTAATTGGTTATGCCGTGATTTATACTGGGTATTTAAAACGTGCCACCACGCAAAATATTGTCATTGGTGGTTTAGCAGGTGCAGCCCCTCCTTTGTTGGGATGGACGGCGGTAACGAATCATGTTGATCCTCAAGGGTTATTGTTGGTGTTAATTATTTTCGTTTGGACGCCGCCGCATTTTTGGGCATTGGCCTTACATCGAATTCGGGATTATGAGAATATTGATATCCCCATGTTTCCTGTGATTTATGGGGAGAAACTCACACGCCTACATGTGCTTTTGTATGTATTGTTATTGATTTTAGTGACTATCCTCCCGTATTTAATTGGGATGTGTGGAAAAATATATCTAGTGGGTGTGATGTTGCTAAATTCGAGGTTTTTATATTGGGCTTATATTTTATATAAAAAATATCACCCAAAAGCAGCATTGGAAACTTTTAAATATTCTATAGTTTATTTATTGGGTTTATTTATTTTACTGTTAGTCGATCATTATTATTGAGGTGATTATGAAAGCACCATTTAAAACGGGTATCTTAAAGTATACCCTAATGGGTATTGTGGTTTTGATGTCTCTTGTATTAGGTATCTTTTTTTTCCAACAAACGCACACGCATGAAAAATTTGATCTAACTAAGTTGCATGGGACATATCTTCCAGGCGGGCGGCCATTGCCTGCTTTTAAATTAACGAGCACAGAGGGAAAAACACTTATACCTCGTGATTTTCTAGGTCATTGGTCATTATTGTACTTTGGATTTACCCAATGTCATTCTATCTGTCCTGCAGCAATGGCCGAGTTGCATAAAATGAATGTGATTTTGCATCATTCTGCAAACATGAAATCCTATCCGCAAGTCTTTATGATATCTTTAGATCCCGCGCGCGATACCATCGCCTCTTTGGGACAATATGTCAAAGGTTTTGATAATGACTTTAAAGGCGCTTTAGGTTCAGCTGAGATGATTCGGCAATTATCACGACATCTAGGCATTGTCTACGATTCACAACCGCGTAAGGATGGACAAATCGACCATAGCGGCTCTATTACAGTCATTAATCCAGCTGGAGAAGTCGCGGCATTTTTTACACCACCATTGAATGCCCAACTGATGGCCGATGATTTAGAATTGCTAAGTCGTTATTTTGAAGCCAATAAGGATCATTTATGAAAATAGCTATTTTAGCGACTAACGCAACATTATATTCGCATCAACGATTATTGGAAGAGGGGCGGGCTCGTGGACATCACATGGTGGTCATTAACCCTTTGCATTGTTATATGAATGTCAATGCGGCTTCACCATCGGTTCATTATAAAGGAGGCCAGAGTCTAGAAGGATTTGATGCGGTCATTCCAAGAATTGGTGCCTCTAATACTTTTTATGGCACAGCGGTTTTACGACACTTTGAGACTATGGGTATTTATACCATGAATCAATCGCTGGCGATTGCGCGTTCTCGAGACAAATTTAGGTCTTTGCAGCTGTTGGCGCGCAAAGGAATACCCATGCCTCTAACCGGTTTTGCTCAGTCACCTGATAGTACAGAGGATTTAATATATATGGTAGGAGGCGCTCCTGTTGTTATTAAACTTCTGGAAGGCGCACAAGGAAAGGGCGTCATGCTTGCCGATAGCCATCAATCTTCCGTTTCTATTATTAATGCCTTTAAAAAAATGGGTGCCAATATTCTCGTTCAACAGTATATTGAAGAGTCAAAAGGTTCAGATATTCGATGCTTTATCGTTGGTGGCAAGATTATTGCTGCGATGGAGCGTAAAGCAAAAGATGGTGAGTTTCGTGCAAATATCCATCAGGGTGGCTCAACGAAGAAGGCAAGACTTACTCGCCATGAGAGAGCCATTGCTATTTCTGCGGCGAAAGCCATGGGTTTGGTTGTAGCAGGTGTTGATATGGTTCGTTCTAAACATGGACCCTTGGTGCTTGAGATTAATTCATCTCCTGGCTTAGAGGGGATTGAGAAATCTTCAGGTGTTGATATTGCAGGCGCAATTATTACCTATATTGAAAAGCATGCGAGCCCAATTAGCAAAAGAAAACCTTTCCAGGGTTAATGTGCGTCATCATCTTGACCTTGGCCGATAAGCCAATCAATACTGACTTCGAGCTCTGAGGCAATTAATTGCAAGGTTTCGGTATTGGGCATCTGTTCGCCATGCAAAATAGATTCAGCTTTAAAACGAGGGGCTTTGATGAGTTTGGCAAAGGCCTCAATACGGTCTTGGTTTCGCTCTGGCAATCCTATATTATCAAGTTCTTGATTTAACCTTTGTGCAAATCCTCTATTAGCCATTTTTATCCCCAAAGTGGTCTATTAGGAATATATAGCATATAAATACTAATTGTGCAGAAGTTTTAGGCAAAAATTTCCGTGGAGATCTGGATATTGTCTACGAGAAGGAATGAAATATTTTATAAAGGATTACGGTCATAATACTTACTGCAGGCAAAGTGATTATCCAAGACATGAAAATATTACGAATAACAACGAGATTTAATGCGCCGATACCTCGAGCCAATCCGACCCCTAAAACTGCACCAACTAAGGTTTGTGTAGCTGAAACAGGCAGCCCTAAGGTGTTGGCGATAATTACTGTGGTTGCTGCAGATAAGGTGGCAGCAAATGCTCGACTTGGAGTGAGCGCTGTAATGCCACTTCCAACAGTCTCAATGACTTTTCGACCATAAACCAAAAATCCACTTATTACACCCACACAACCAAAAAGCAAGGTGGCATTCATCAGCACACCAGGAGATAAGTTATAATAATGAATATTAGAATACGAAAAGATTAGATTTAATGGACTGGTCGCTAGTGCGACATCATTGGAGCCATGCGCAAAAACCATGACACATGAGGTAAGTCCCATGAGTACTCCAAAGTATTTCTCGACTTGGTTAAAACGATCTTTTCTTTTCATGAGATGTTTTTCAGGTAGTTTATGGAGAATTAAAATTCCAAGTATGGTTAAACTACCACTAGAGATAAAGGCAATCAAGAATGCATCTAATAAACTATAATGCACTTGAAAATGGTTTAAACCTTTTAAGATAATCATATAGGTCAATACAATTCCAGTCAGGAATAAATAGACGGGAACCATCCATTTTGCGCGTTTGAGAGGATCTAGCGATGTAAAAATCGTGTATTGAATCGATGAAAATAAGGCAAAGGCAGTCAGGCCTGCGATGAGGGGAGATGTAACCCATCCTATTGAAATATTAGACACCTGCTTCCAATGAATGGCATCCATTCCAACAGACAAAGCACCAAACCCTACGACTGCTCCCACTAAAGCATTGGTAATGGAAACTGGTACCCCAAAAAAACTAGCCAGGTTCATCCAAATGGTGCAGGCTGTCAGTACGCTTAGCATTCCTAAAATAAGAACATGGGGCTGGCTTTCTAATAATTGCGTGTTGATAATCCCATTTTTCATGGTTTCGACCACGTGGCTACCACCTAGGAAGGCACCGGCAAATTCAAAAATGATGGCAATAGTTACAGCAGTTTTAATTGTGACCGCTTTAGAGCCAATGGTTGTACTCATGACATTGGCAAGATCATTGGCACCAACACCCCAGGTCATTAAAAAACATAATATTATTGCTAAAATCAATATCGTCATGGTAGCCTTTATATTTTATTGATTATCTTGCGATGAGGATTTGTAAACGTCCACCAACGGACTGAGCGGCATCAGCGAGGTCGCCTATCCATTGCAGTAGTTGATATAAACATATCGCATCAAGAGGATGAAGTTCTTTTTCAATTTTAAACAACTCCGCACGAATGAATGCAAGTTGTTGGTCACAGTCGTTTTCGATAGAATCAAGCGTTAATGTCATCGCTTCAACAAGATTGACCTCTTTACCGCGAAAGCCGGTTTCAAGAAGTTCATCAAGCTCATTGATAGCCTTACAAGCTTGTTTTGCTGCATCGAGGCTACGTGCTAAACAATTTTGCATGTGGGGGGCTAGATTTGCAGGGATCAACATTTTTCTGCCCATTATCAGCCCTGCAATATCTTTGGCTTTATTTGCAACCAAGTCCTGAGTCCTTAACAACTCTAACAAATCAGTCCTGGGAACGGGTAAAAATAGACCTCTGGGGAGGTGTAATCGAAGTTCTCGTTTGATATCATCAGCTTCTTCTTCTAGCGCGATGATTTTCTGATGATGCAGGCTCGCACTTTCCCAGTTTCCAGCAAGTACATCATCTAGCAGTGGGCTAAGCTGTTTGGCGCATGTGTAAACTTTATACATGTGTTGCTCTATAGGACGTATTGGAGACAGACCAAACATATTAAAGATATTGCCCATAGTGATTTAAACTTTATTAATATGAATATGTTTAAATATTAACACAAGCGTCCTGATAAGTCATAGAAATTTTGCCAGGGGAGGTTTTTTGGTAAAATTGGTGGCTTATTAAATGGTTTTGATGTATGATATGGGCATGTTGCTCTATTTAAGAGCATGTGTTGAGGGGGGGAAGCGGATGTTTCGTAGTGGAAATTCAATAGGTAGACAATCATTTAGTGTAATGAGTGGGTGGATATCGAGTGGTCTAAAGACTGTCACTGAAACTGCAAAGTCTGCCTTTACAAAAGGAGCGCTTTATGTGGTTCCCATGCTTCCCTACACTGAAACTCCTATCCTCTCTAAAGTGCAAACACAAATACATGAAACTTTGATTAAGAAGTGTAGGAATCAAAAACAAACGAAAGCAATTGACCGATCTTTGACTAGTCTTTTTGGAAATCATAAATCCATAATTTATGCTTTTATTTACAAACACATTGTGCAACTTTATCAGCAGGCCAATCAAATTGATTTAGAAACTTTATATTCAATAATGCTGACTAGTGAAGGACAGACACTATTGCGTGATGTGCTTCTAAGCGAACAAGGTATAAATCTTATTGCCACAATTATGTCAATTGTATATCCACAACACGCGCCCAATGTCTCCAGTGCGATGCCGTTTTTAAAATCCGTTCTTGGGCATCCTGCAATGAAAAGTATCATTACTGATCTCGGGAATTCTGATCTAGTTAGGTCACAAATGCGTGCCTTAATTCTTGATCCAGACAGTGATAAATTTTCGCTGGCTAATTTGCTTGTCCAGCATCCTCAATTTCAAAACATCGTTGCCAAAGTTATGCTCGACAATGGTCAATTCAGTAAAAATGGCAGCCAACTGATGCGCCATATTTTAAGCGAAAACGGAATATCGGGTATTGGCAATTGCATGTCAATTGTATATCCACAACATGCGCCTAAGATAGGCCGCGCATTGCCATTTATCAACGCTACTCTTCAGCTATCTGCAGTAAGAAGAGTCATTACGGGTCTGTTGAATTCTGCCTTTGGTCGTGGAAAAATGCTTGATTGTGTTGTTAATCCAGCAGTTATTAACGAAGCATTTGGTCAACAAATCACCTGCGATCCTCAATTTCATGACATTGTTAACGAGGTTATGTTCAAGGGCGAGGGTGGCAAACTCAATGATAATGGTCGCCAATTGATGCGCCATCTTCTAAGTAAAGAAGCCATAGCATTTATTGCTGATTTAGATTCTAATCAAGCGCCTAACATACGCCGCGCGTTCCCATTTATCAGCGCTACTCTGCAACAAGCTGCAGTACAAAAAATCATCATAGGTCTGCCGAATTCTCCTTTTGTTCGTGAAAAAATGCTTGAGTGTGTCCGTAGTCCAGAACCTATTAACGCTTCATTTGCTCAGGAACTTCTCCTGCATCGTGAATGCCAAGACATCGTTAGAAACGTCATGCTCGATGATGGCAAACTCAATGGCATTGGTCGCCAATTGATGTGCCATCTTCTAAGTGAAGATGGCATAGCGTTTATTGACGAAAACAAGGCAACTTTATATACAGAACCAGAGTCTATTATAGCTCGCGCGCTGCCGGTTTTTATCTCTTTACTGGAATATTCCGCGATGAAACGTATCATCGTAGATCTGCCGAATTCCGCTTTTGTTCGTGGAACTATTCTTGATTGCGTCGCTGCCCCAGGTCGAATTCAATCTTCACTTGCTCTGGAACTTCTACGTCATGTTGAATGTCATGCCATCGTTCAAGACGCCATACTGGAAAGAGGAAGACTCAATGATAATGGTCGAACACTGATGGACCATATTCTAAGTCAAGAGGTGATAGCGTTTATTGCTTCATATCTACGAAAAATACCTAATATAGCTGACATTCGTCAGTTTCTTGATCAGCCTACAATCAAAAGTATCATCATAGGTCTGCTAGATTCCGCTTATGTTCGTGAAAAAATACTTGAATGTGTGAGTGACCCAGATTGTATTCAAGCTTCACTTGTTCAGGACCTTCTCCGGCAACGTGACTGTCAAGCCATCGTTGGTAGGGTCATGCTTGAGTCCAAGAAAGGCAAACTCAATGTCAACGGTCGTGAACTGATAGCCCATCTTCTAAGTGAAGAAAGTATGGCGTTAATGAGCAATAGTATATCAATTGTATATCCAAAAGGCAAAGAAACTGAAATGAGCCGTGCACTGTCGTTTCTCATTTCCGTTCTTGGACTACCTGCAGTAAAAAGCATCATCCCAGGTCTTGCCAATTCTGCTTTTGTTCGTGGAAAATTGTATGAGTTGATTCATGATCAAGAAGTTGAGACAGATGTTCTTGCTTTAGACCTTCTTCGACATCGTGACTGTCAAGACATCGCCAGAAAAGTTGGACCCGAGGATGCTATCGCACTGATTCGCCATATTTTAAGTGAAAAAGGAGTTGCTTTCTTTAACTACATAAAGTCAATTTTGTACTCACAAGACCAAGGGTCTGAAATGAACCGTAAACTGTCGTTTCTCATTCCCGTTCTTGGACTACCTGCAGTAAAAAGCATCATCCCAGGTCTTGCCAATTCTGCTTTTGTTCGTGAAAAAATGTATGAGTTGATTCATAATCCAGAAGTTGATAAAGCGGCACTTGCTTTAGACCTTCTCCGAAATCCTGAATGTCAAGCCATCGTGGAAGCCATCATGTTCGAGGATGGTCAGTTCAGTGACAATGGTCGCGCACTGATGAAACATATTCTAAGTGCAGAAGTGATAGCGTTGATTGGCAATAGCATGTTAACTTTATATCCAGAACAAGCGCCTGAAATGATTCAGTTTCTCACTTCTGTTGTTCAACATCCTGCAATGACAGAGATCATCCTGGGCCTTGCAAATTATTCCAAATTCCGTGAGATTATATTTGAATATGTAATCAACCCTGTTGAAGTCTTTGAAAAATATAAATTTGCTATAGAAATAATTTATGATCCGACATGCCAAGAAATAGTTCGCAGTGTTATGGCAGGCATAAGTGGGCAAGAACTTGTATCTGAACGTATTCTAAGCGTTGCCGGTAAACAACATATTGCTAATTTCATCACCAACGTTCTCTCTACGCAGTATACCGTAAAAGAGCTAGACTATAAAATAGAGCAAATTGGGTATATTATTCAGTTGGCTGATGAGCTAGCGAGTCAAACCCAAAAAACATCTGAGCATTTAAGTACATTTCATAACTATATACGTTCTGTTCTTCAACGTAATTTATCAGAAAATGTTCAAGCTTATTTTATCGACCCAGTAGACCCTTTGGGGAAGATAAAGCGTTATGAAAAATCACCTGAGGATAGCCCACGAGAAGTAGTATTTGTCCATAGGCTCATGAATCTCATTTTTGATCTTAGCAATATTTTTAAAGCAATAGAGGAGTTGCCTTTACAAAGACGCGCGGGATTTACAAATTTAGCTATAGACGGTGTTTTTAGTGAGGTTTTAAAGATATGGGATGATGCCAATGTTCTGATTAAAGGTGTTTTAGAGTTTTCTGCTGATTTAGATGTCATTGAAAGCCAAATTTTCGGCGACGAAAATCTACTGGAAAAAATTGAGCATTTAATTAATCAGGATGATTTCCTGGGTAATCTTTATCACCAGTTGAAGGAAACAACGGTTGTTTTTCCTAAAATCAATCTTGGAAAATGGTTGGGAATGTTTATTCAATCATTCGGACAAGAAAATAAAGATAATAAACTGATGCTGTTTATTTCAAAGCTCCCTCAATATTTAGAGAGGATCGCTACGGAATTCGAATTAAAGCTTGGAACATTGAAAAAAGATGGAGCTTCACCCGCTAACCTAAAGAAACTAAATAACGCGCAAGAAAAATTGAATCGAATTGCAACAGATTTAAAACGAATATCACAAAAAGGTGTGGCTTTTGAACTAAATATCATGAGCCTTATTTACCATGGCCCACAAATATGGTCTTTAGGTAAGGAGATATTCGAATCAGGACAACATGTTTTACTGTATTCTGCACAGTATACAGAAGGGATGCTATCAAAGTTGAAATATGATTGGTTTTTGGAGGCAATCTTCTTCCTAGACCGATGCGAAAATAACTTTTTTATCAAACGTGGGACCTTTTCAGATAGTAGGGATTATTATCAGCAAGCAATGAATTATTATCAGAAAGCGATAGCAAATATTGCACCTTTAATTCATCTTGCAGAAGATTCACAACTAAGAGATTTTAACGATTTGTCAGAGCTTCGTTTTGAAAGATCTGCAATTGAATATACTATTAATGATCTTTGGTTAAATAGATATGTTTCTCATCAGAAAATACTCACACATTTAATACAAACAAAGCCGTGTACTGGTGTTGATCAACTAAGAGCAGATCTCGAACAATTATCACCATACATGAGAAGAGTCGATGATCTCTGGTATCGCAACTCATATTTAGAATTGAGTAAAGATAAACCTAATTTCAAAAATATTTTAGATCTTGCTAAACTGAAACGCGCACTCATTCATTTGCATCAAGAGCTAAACAGTAGTTTGGTGAAAAAAGAGAGATTTCTTAGTGAATTTGATAAAGAATTGATTATTCGTAAATCGACAGATGACAAGGTGAAAATTTGTGCTCAGAAAGATTTTGAAGCTCAGGTTGATCAAGTCAAAAAAGTTGCCTGTTTAGCACCTGCATTAGAGCTTGCTATTCATAGGCTTTGGTTGGAGAGATATGACAATCATAGTCAGTTGAAAGAAGAGGGAGCCGCAATAACTGGGTGGAAAATAGCACAATTGCAACGAGCCTCCTCTATTGATGAGGTATCAAGAAAACAAAAGGTTAAAGAAAAAGCAATACAAATTTATGAAGCTCAGGTGTCTGCTCAGCTGCCAGGTTGCTTCAAAATAGAGGATACTGAGCAGCGAGGCTATTTTAATAGTTCAACCTTGTTATTCAGTTGGTTGAATGTTGTCGCATCAGGTGCTGAAGATGTTGTCACTCAGGTCTATAGCAACAAAGTTTCAGACCATATGAAAAGCCTTGAAACGGATAGGCCATTATCAGCGTTTCACCTAGAGTCTAAAGTTGTGGTAAATGGTCTTCGATATTTGAGCACAGTATGGACCATACTCCAAACATATGAACCTACTCATTTTCAGGATTCTCAACATAACATTGGTTTCGATCAAATAGCACGAAATGCAGAGTTAATTTGGAACGGCCATCAACTATTTTTGTCATATAGTGCTTTGTCAATCCATGAACTACAATTAATGCTGCATCAATTCTCAAATTCTTTTCGAGATTTATTGCCAAAACCAGACGTTCTTGATTGTATGACAGAAACGCGCGACCATGTCCGTGAATTTTGGTTTTTGATGGCCCCACAATTAGTAGCGTACTTGGCAGAGCCAGCTAATAACCAGCTAACTATCCCAAATATAAGAAATATAGCAGACTTGTCCCGTGTTCATGGTGAAAAGTTGGATTCTATTTTAGAACATAGTGGGTCATATTCATTGCTTTGGTATTTCTTTGACATTAAAGAACTCGTATTACAATCACAAAGTAATATGTCGACGCTAGCTAAACAGCTGCATACGCTGATGATTTCTTCTACTTTTAAGATGAACATTCTGGAAAAATTCGACCAAATTGTTTGTACTCTCGGAATAAATCCTAAATTAGCACAGGATCTTGTACAGTCGATGAGAGGCTTTTTTCTTGAGGTTCTTATTTACTCCATGTCCTCACCAAAAGATTTACGTAAATGTTATCAAGATATGAGTGCTTTTAAAGACCGGGTAGAAGAAATGAGTCTTAGACATGTGGCCATTCTAGAAAGTATTTCTAAATGCCAGTCTTTGATAAGTATTAGAGTTTTTACCGAGCAGCATAAAAAAGCTTTATACGCTGTATTGGGGTGTAATGATGACTTAATTATAACATCTGAGGAGGCCTTGGCTCAACTCCAGAGCCTCCAGTCAAGGCTAGAGTTTGAAGCATCGTTGATTGTGCAACATATTGAACATCTGGAACAACAGCCCCAAGAATTAAGTCGACATGGACAACATTTAAATGTTTTTGATGCCTTGTGTCAACAATTTATCATAGAAAGACAAAGTAGGTTTATTGATTACCAGCAGCACTATCAAACAGCTATCAGTCAATTTTTTTATACTCAGCGCGTAACCTTATCAGCTAAGTGTGAAGAGTTAACTGAAGAGCAATTTGAGCCAGAAGTTAATAGAATTTTTGAAAAATTTGACAGGGAGCATAAAGGGTTTCATCAAAAATATGAATATTTACAAACACTCCTAGATATTGTCAAACAGATTGAAGACAAGCTTCAGGCTGTCAACCCCGACCAAGATTGGTTTGATGATGAAGATACGCGAGAGAAGAAACAAAAGAGAATCGCAGAACTTAAAGAACTCTTCAATATTGATGCTGCTGCGCCTGCTACAGATGGGAATTTACGCAAGATTCATGATCATATCATGGACTTCACTGACTTTAATGAAGTGATGTCTGAGTGGTGCCCAGTGAGTTTTAATGCGCCGCACTTAGGCGTAGTAGGGGATCTGTTAGGATGGTTATGGGGATGCATCTATGAGTTGGCTCGATGGTTTATTAGCTTGTGTTATGAGCCTGCAGGTCACCATGGGTTGGTGCAGTTGCAAAATGCAAGTATGAGATTTTTCCCACCTGCAAATGTACAAATATCACAACCACCCATAGGGCTTCCCGTACCATGCGTTTGATAAGCTATATTTTGGGTTGTTTTGCTTTATTGGGATGCGCTACTTTTGCGACTCCTCAGGTTAAAAAAAAGGTGTGCTGGCTGGGGGATACGAAGGTTGTTATTCAGCTTGAAAATTATGGCTCAGGAAAAGTTTTTGTGCATGTGCATGCCAATGAAACGACGGCGCTAGAGGCTGCAAGACGTATAGCGGCAAGCAACGGTGGGCAGGTGGTGACATTAATGCACGCTAAAGAAAGAGATGTGCATTTTCATTTGAATGGTCGTGCATATGCATTTGATCCCAATCGAATTTATACCCGGGTCGGTATTCAAAAGACTTTGAAAATGCATGGTTGCTATGATACAAAAGCGGCACGTGTGGTGGCGGATTTTGCCAAAAAAGTATTGGCGACTATCCCTGCAGGCAAAGTGGTGGCAGTCCACAATAATAAAGGTTACTCATTACGTGACTATTTACCCCACCATTCCTTGGCATTGGACGCTCAAAAGATATACTTAAGGGATCGGGGCAACTATCGAAATTTTTTCTTGGTCACGAAAGGCCATGATTTCTACCGCTTTAAGACCTTAGGCTTCAATGTGGTTCATCAATCGTGTCACGTCTCTGATGATGGCTCTTTATCTGTGGCTTTAGCACGACGACATTATGTGAATGTTGAAGCAGCTTTTGGAGAGCTGCATCAGCAAATGAATATGTTAGCACATGCCTAGTCCTCAATCGTCTGGGATGTTATTTTTTAATGTCATCCATGCTTTTTTCTAATTCTGTTTGGATGTTCTTACACATTCCACAGAATTTTGAGGGATTATTATTGTCACACTGGAAAATTTCATGATCACATGTCATACCAACTTTGGTTGCAAGCCATATTACAAGTAATGCCAACACCGAAATATAACCCCAGAATTTTATCAGGAAATCAATCAGCTTGAGAACCCCACGAACTAGTTTCATCATTTACTCCTTTAAGTGACGATCCAAATAAGTATAGAATACTTTTTTAATTTGTCCTAGATTCATAAAAATATTTTTTTTAAGGCAAAAAAACTCAAATCCTTCACTATACTTTGATTGTGAGTACAAGTGAACTGAAGGTGAAACATGAAAGCTCGTCATTGTGGTAGTTGGGTCTTGATGATTTTAGTAATGGTTCAATCAAGTGGATGTATGCTGGATGATCCGATGCAAAAAGATGTCAATCCGCAATTAGAGATTCGACCTCATGCTAGAGAATATAGTCCGGGTTTTACAGGTTATACTTCCGGTTATGGGGGGTATGGTGGGTACCTCAACGGCTTTGGCCCTGGTTATTGGAACCCACGTTATTATTACTATACTGGTTATGGTCAAGGTTATAGTGCAGGACTTTAATCTCTTGCCCGAGAAACATAGTCTCCCGTACGGGTGTCTACCTTAACCATTTCGCCTGTTTGCACAAATAAAGGCACGCGAACCACAGCGCCTGTTTCTAAAGTCGCTGGTTTGCCGCCACCACCTGATGTATCTCCACGAAGTCCAGGATCTGTTTCAGTGATTGTTAACACAACAAAGTTAGGAGGCGTCACTTGTAGGGGGATGTTGTTGAAAAGAGTAATAACACATAAATCTTGCTCTTTAATCCAGATTTTGGCTTCATCGATGGCGGCTCCATCAACGGCATATTGCTCGAACGTGTCAGGAACCATAAAATGCCAGAGTTCCCCATCAAAATATAGATACGTCATTTCAACGTCTACCACATCAGCAGCTATATAACTTTCGCCTGCTTTGATAGTTCTTTCAATGATGCGGCCGGTTTTTAAGTTTCTGACTTTTAACCGTGTAAAAGCCTGACCTTTACCTGGTTTTACAAATTCGACGTCTATGACGTTGCATGGATCATTGTCCATTAAAAGTTTCTGACCTTTTTTCAGATCATTCATACCAATGGCAGCCATTTTCTCTCCAAATATGATATAGTGCACAACTCGAATAAAATAGTCAGCAGCTTATCAATTATTTTAAAAAAATGCGAGTATTAATGTCCAAATGGCAGCAAGAATTATCTCAGGGATTTAGCAGTGCGTCCGACTTACTGGCTTTTCTTCAGATCGAGCCGGTGCATGCTTCCTTATTTGCCGAGCAACAATTCAAAACCAAGGTTCCAAAAGGATTTGCAGCACGAATGAAACTAGGGGATATCCATGATCCGCTATTAAAACAAGTATTGGCTGTGCATGATGAACTCGAAATGGTGGCGCACTATTCTACTGATCCGCTTGGAGAAAAATCCGTTAATCCCATGCCTGGGTTGATTCATAAATATCATAATCGGGTATTGTTGATGTTATCGGGTGCGTGTGCGGTTCATTGTCGTTATTGTTTTAGACGACATTTCCCCTATCAAGAGAATCAACCCGGAAAATCTGGTTTGCGAGAGATTGTCGATTATTTAAAACGCCATCCCCAAGTCAATGAAGTGATTTTAAGTGGTGGCGATCCGATGCTTTTAAATAACCATTATTTTAAATCGATCCTAGAGCATTTGCAGGAGTTAACCTCATTAAAGGTTGTAAGAATCCACTCGCGGATTCCTGTGGTATTGCCATCAAGAATTGAGCAGGACTGGTTGCAGTTATTTGAACACTATCCGTGGCAGAAAATAATGGTGACCCATGCCAATCATGCTCAAGAATTGGATGAGAGTGTGACTCAAGCCATACGCTTATTGAAATCTTCAGGCTGGATAGTATTAAATCAAGCGGTGTTGCTTTCAGGTGTTAATGATACGCTAGAAGCACAGATTTCTTTAAGTCATCAACTGTTGGCAGCAGGTATTTTACCCTATTACCTTCATCTCCTGGATTCTGTTCAGGGGGCTGCTCACTTCGAGGTGCCTCAAGCCCAAGCCATGTCTATTTATGCAGATATGCAACGGCATTTATCCGGATATATGGTTCCTAAGTTGGTAAAAGAGCAACCCGGCCGTCCTCATAAAACCCTTATCTATGCCAATACAGAATAGCTATATCATATTGATTATTTAAAATAAAAGTAAAAATTTTAATTTTATTATTCGCTTGTGCTGTAACTCTTGCTATATTGTCTCAGATTGGTTTTTTACTTAAGGATAAAGTAATGATGGGTTTCAGTATTTTTTTATTTTTGGCCTGGACGTGCATAGCTGTTCAACAAGAATTTCAGCCGCGAAGTTGGTTACTGGGTTCATGCCTTTTGGGTATTGCTGGATGGGCTTTATTTGATTGGACAGTGCTGGGTGCTTTCGAATATTTTACGATGCTGGCAGTTATTGTGTTGCTTGATATGCAAACGGGCTGGAAAAATTTAGTAAGCCAGCTTTTTTATAAAAACTTAGGTCATTTTATTCCTAAATTGTCTGCTACAGAAGAGCAGGCCTTAAAAATTGGTGACCCATGGTTAGAGGAAATGATTTTCTGTGGCAAGATAGAGTGGGCTTCGCTGTCTAAAGCAAAAACCAGTTTAACTGAAGAAGAGCAGGCTTTTTTAGATGTAGAAACCCAAGTGTTATGCGAGATGATTAACGAATGGGACGTGGCTCAACAAAAAGATTTGCCAGTTGCAGTTTGGCAATACATGAAAGACAAAGGTTTTTTTGGTTTGGTCATTGGTAAAGAGTATGGAGGAAAGGGCTTTTCAGCACGTGGACATTCTGATGTTGTGATGAAAATTGCCAGCCGTAGTTCAGTTGCTGCGATAACGGTAATGGTCCCCAATTCCTTAGGGCCTGGCGAGCTATTACATCATTATGGAACGCCTGAACAGAAAGAATATTACTTGCCAAGATTAGCGAAGGGTATAGAAATCCCTTGTTTCGCATTAACTGAGCCTGAAGCTGGAAGTGATGCAACCTCTATACAGTCTGAAGCGATTGTATGTTATGGAAAAGATAATGTTTTGGGCATTAAGCTGTCTTTGGAAAAGAGATGGATTACCTTGGCTCCTGTAGCAACATTAATTGGTGCAGCAGTGGTTCTGAAAGATCCCGATGGTTTACTACAAGGCTGTGGACAGGAAGGAATCACCTGTATTTTGATGGAAAGAGATACGCCTAATCTAGAAATTGGCGCACGTCATATTCCTGCTAATCAGCCCTTTATGAATGGCACTATTCGTGGAAAAGATATTTTTGTCCCTATGCGTAAAATTATTGGTGGACAAAGCCAGGCTGGTCAAGGATGGAAAATGTTAGTCGAATGTTTGTCGATAGGGCGGTCTATTTCCTTGCCTACTATAGGGGCAGCAACTTCAGCAGTTGCTTATTTAACAACAGGTGCATTTACACGCCTTCGTCGTCAGTTCAATACTGAATTAGTGCATTTTGAAGGAATTCAAGAAAAGCTTGCTTCAGTTGCTGGATTGCATTATTTAGTCAATACCAATCGGTTGATGACTTTGGCTGCAGTTGATGCAGGAATGAAGCCAGCGGTCGCTTCTGCAATTGCAAAATATTTCAATACTGAGTTGGCCAGACAATGTATTAATGATGCCATGGATATTCATGGTGGACGAACAGTGGTAGAGGGGCCTAGAAATTATTTGGTTCAATACTATCAAGGTATTCCTATCTCGGTCACGGTGGAAGGTGCAAATATCATGACGCGTAATTTGCTCATTTTTGGCCAGGGATCAATGGTTTGCCATCCTTTTGTTAAAAAAGAGTTTTATGCCATTCGTGATAAGGATGAGAATGCTTTTCATCATGCTTTTTGGGGGCATGTAAAATATTCCTCAAGTTTATTATGCAAGGCGTTAGTAACCAGTTGGACAGGAGGTCTTTTGTGTCAGACCAGCGGCCAAAATCCAAAGCTTAATCCCAAAGGATTTCTTCGCCTTACTCAATCATTTGCCTGGGTAGCCGATTTGGCTTTAGTGACCATGGGTGGAAAGTTAAAACGAAAAGAGCGGTTGTCAGCGCGATTGGCAGATGCATTTTCTCACTTATACCTTGCGATGTCAGTTTTTGCAGATCAGCAGTCTTATCAGGAAAGCGATGCATTGCTACAAGTTCAAGCGCAGTGGGCAGTTCAATATTGTTATGCTAAAACGCAGGCCGCTTTAATTGGATTTATTGGTGAGTACCCCATTCGCCCCTTGGCATGGTTGATGCGGCTGGTGGTAGCACCTTTTGGTCAGACCTATAAAATGCCGAAAGATCATTTAGAAAAAGAGTTGGCAATTGAGATGACAGGCAATCATTTATATCGTGAACGAATTAAGAAAAGTATTTATTTAAGTGGTCAAGCTGAACAGCCAGTTGATCGAATGGAAATGGCTTTGCAACAATATCTGCAATTGCTAGATGTCTATGCAAAGATACCCGACATTAAGCGATTGAAATTCCATCAAATGCCGGCTTGGTTAGATAGACAAGTACAGGAAGGCAAGATTCTTCTAGCTGAAAAACAAGCGGTTATGCTTGCAGAGTCTGCAAGATATGATGCAGTGCAGGTGGATGAGTTTTTGATGAAACAACAAAACTCGCCAGTTTTCGAAACCTGTAAAAAACCATTGTTCGTTTTAGAAGAAATATAGATAATAATCATGGGAGGTATATAAGTATGGGCAAAATTGTGATGGGCGCAGTACTAGATACTTTTAGATCATTCATAGACCTCCCTGAAACTTTAGAGTATTTGGCCGAACTAGTTAGAAATATGGGCATCAGCAATTTATCCGAGACTGATTTAAAAAAAGCAGCTCAAGATCTTCTGAAAATTAGAGAAACTGCTAGGGAAAATGCTATTCATGGTTATCCCCCTATCATGGCGCCTGGTGATTTGGACGAGGTATCACTGGTCTTGTTGCGGATTGAAAACAACTTTTTTGATTTGCCATCACTGCAAGTCACAATAACCTTTGATGATGCAAATGAGGTCAAAGTTGAGTATGCTGTCGAGGAAATCCCGTTATTAGAATGGACGAAAAACAATCAGAAGAATTTTGAAATCTTTAAAAGTATCTTAGATGGTTATTATTTATTGGGGTTGCAAAAAAACCGTATTCACTTAAAAGGCAATCAATTTTTCTCAGAAGATGATTCTCTATTAAGCCCTGCAAGTTTTGATTTTAGGGCGACTCAATATTTTTTCCATACGCTATCTAAAAATATCATCATTAACGTTCATCACTTAACGATTGCAGGTGAAAATTAATCTATCTTCAATTTTTTAGAATACATTTAAAACGTTCAATTGACCCAATGTCATCCCATGAGCCATAGAATATCTCGCCGCTAAGCTTCTCTTCTTGCGCTTGTTGAAATAGCCAGTCTCGAATGCTAAACCGACCAATGGGAAGTTTTGCAAGTGCCTTAACGCGATAAAAAGCGATACCGGAGAAAATATATTTTTTGTTTATGAGGGTAATTTTTGCTTTTTGACTGAGACCAAAATTGGGGGTCAAATAGTGTTCAGATTGGGGGACTAATATAAGATGGCCATTGACATCATTGGATAAAGACATGGTGTTTTGAAAAGGATAATGTGTGACAATGTCTGCATTGATAGTCAGTAAAAACGCTTCTTTCAATTTCCCTAAATGATTTAAGGCAGCCAATGTGCCGCCTGTTTCTAATCCCCCTGGTGGTTCGCTGAAGTACTCAATGTTCAATCCAAAACTTTGTCCATCACCAAAATAGGCTTTAATTTGATATCCCAAATATGCATGGTTGATGATGACGTTGCTAAACCCTGCCTTTTTAAGTGTTATTAAGTGATATTCTAAGACCGGATGTTGACCGATACGTAACATTGGCTTGGGAGTTTCTTTTGTTAACGGATAGAGGCGTTCACCACGGCCTGCAGCAAAAATAAGCGCGGTTTTTAACATGGTATTAATTTAGACTGAAAAAGGGGCTCGACTTTGCTATCGATGAAGTCTTTAAATGCAACGAGCTCTGGATAGTCATCTAGGGCCTGAGTCAGATATTGCCAGGTGAGAGGCAAATCAGCTAAGTATTTGGATTTTCCATCGCGGTAATTGAGTCGACTAAAAATGCCTAATACTTTGATATGTCTTTGAATCCCACATAAGGTGAACTCTTTTAAAAAGTCATTTAAATCGGTGTCGGTGGTTAATCTGTGATAGAAATATGTAGACCATGTTTTTTGCTGTTTTTTATCCCAGGAAATATAGCAATCTTTTAGAAGAGAAACGAGATCATAAGCTCTAGCGCCTATCATGGCATCTTGGAAGTCAATCACACCTAGGTCATTATTAGGCAGTACCATTAAATTTCTTGAATGAAAGTCCCTATGAATCATTGACTTAGGATGGCTATCAATAGTTTGGGCAATATTTAAGAAGCTGGCATTAATTAACTCCTGTTCAGCTGTAGACAGTTTTAAATTCAAATGCTGCTCTAAAAACCAATCTTGGAATAGCTGCATTTCCTTTAACATATGGGGAATATCGAATGAAGGAAGCTGATAAGGTATTGGCTGAGCTTGTATTTGTAATAAAATATCGATAGCTTTAGTATAGAAAAAATCGACGGATTGGTCGTCAAGTTTAGACAGGAGTAAGTCATCACCAAGATCTTCCAGTAGAAGAAAACCTTCATGAGGTGCTTCTTTAATAATATTAGGAACGTTTATACGCATGTCTTTGAGTATCTTAGCGATCTGAATAAATTGATGAATATTTTCATTTGGAGATCTTGCATCCATTAGCATCAATTGACGAGATGACTCATTGGGGAAATTACCATGTATTCGAAAATATTGCCTAAAGCTTGCATCCCCAGCCAGCGGGGTGATTTTTTCAATGGAAAACTGGCAGGTTTGAGAAAGCCATAAATGCAGTGTGTCTAATGGATTAAGCATGATATACTTCCAGCATTTGAAAAGTCGATTTATTATAGATGGCTATAAAAAATTACATTATAGCTGAATGGTTAGATTGTGATAATAACAAAAATGAAAAATTTAACACGAATATCATTGTTTTTATCGATATTTGTGTTTGCACCGGGTGTTTTTGCTTTAGGAAATGAACCTGTTGTTGCATGTATATCTATACAGCAACAACAAAAGTTAATGTCCAAATTTGCAAACTCCGATGCATTCTTAAAATATTTGCAATGGATAGGGGATGAAAATTTTTCCCCCTGTTGTGGCGGTGCATTTGCACCATTGCCAGCTGTCGATGATTTGCCAAGTAATCAAATGAAATTGACAGCCAATGATCTGGACTTAAATGAGTCGGGTTGTTCTAAGCTCGATGGTAACGTCTCTGTGCAGTACAATCAACAATTATTAGAAGCCAATACCGCATATGCTTTAAGAAATCAGAAAACAGGTAAAATTGAGCGTATTGAGTTGGTTGATAATGTGTCTATTCGTGAGCCAGGTAAAAAAATTGTTGCCGACTATGCCCAGTACTACCCTGAAAAGGGAATTGGCTATGTTTGGAATGCGGCGTATCGTCTGGATTTAAATCGTGCTCACGCAGTACTTCCAGGCTGGGGGCGTGCAGAATTTATTGAGCGTTCCGAAGATGGTTTGATACATTTAAAACAAGCCAGTTTTTCGACCTGTTCACCAGAATCCACAGCATGGAAAATCATGGCAGGCCAATTGGAATTAAATCCAAAGACTGAACGTGGGGTAGCTAAGCATACGGTGGTTAAATTATATGATAAGCCAGTTTTTTATCTTCCTTATTTAAGCTTTCCGATTTCTTCAAAACGGCAGTCAGGATTTATGACGCCAACATTAGGGTTTACCAATATCAGTGGTTATGATTATTCGTTGCCCTTTTATTGGAATATCGCACCGAATTATGATGCAACCCTTGTGCCCCATATTTATTCTTTACGGGGTTTGATGATGGGTGGAGAGTTTCGTTATCTTGACAAACACTCAGATGGAATGTTTGTCGGGCAATTTTTGCCCAATGATCAGCAGTTTGCAAAATTCCTTAATTCTAACTCTTCTGCATATCCGAGTTTGCAATCATTATCTAAAAATCGGTGGTCCGTTATTTGGCATGATCAAACCACCATCATTGATAAACTGGCCGTGAAAATTGATTATCAAAAAGTATCCGATGATTATTATTTACAAGATTTTAGCTCTAATTTATCAGTGATGACTGAAAACCAGTTGTTGCGTCAAGGGCAGCTAAATTATGAAACTGATCATTGGGTCATGCGTGGCATGCTACAAAATTACCAAACCTTACAGCCTATCAATCAATCAGCTATCGCACATTTGTATGCAAGACAGCCTCAGGTTTTCACGCAAGGTCGCTATGATCATTTATTAGGCGATAGTTCCTTTCAATTTGTAGGGCAATTTGATCAATTTAAATGGACAGGTGGCACCTATATTCCCGAAGGCCCAAGATTACACCTCAACCCATTATTTACCTTGCCTATGCGTAAAAGTTATGGTTATGTACAGCCCACTTTTGAAGTATTGAGTAATTTATATCAATTGGCACACGTACAACCCCAGGCTGTTTCTAATTATTCGGTAGCTATCCCTCGTTATAGCGTTGATTCAGGTTTATTATTTGATAAGTATTATGAATATTGGCAGCAAACCATTGAGCCGAGGTTGTTTTATCTGTATGTCCCCTATCAAAATCAGACCGTGGTTCCTGCCTTTGAGTCTGCATATATGATATTTAATACCGATCAGTTATTTCGGCCGAATCGTTTCTCGGGCTATGATAGAATTGGTGATACCAATCAATTGTCATATGCTTTAACCTCGCGCTTAATCAGCAATGCTTCTGGCCAGGAAAAGTTGACCATGAGTGTCGGTCAAATTGGATACTTTAAATCAAGGCAATTGAACCTTTGTTATTCTGTAGATAATCAGGGGCATTGTCAGGATATTCCTTCAACTCCGGATAGGTCTCTACCTTTAGGTTATACATCGCAAACAGCCAACGTGTCACCCATTGCCTCGCGTATGGTATATTCTCTTAACCCCAATTGGTCTATGGTTGGCGGGTATGTGTATGATGTGGGTAATGAGGAAACTAATAATGGTGATATGAGTCTACATTATCAACCAACACCTGAGCGTTTGCTTCATCTTGGGTATAGTTATTTAGTTAATGGTAACGTCATTCAAACTGTTGGATCACCAAATGTGCCACCGTCTAGATTTGACCCTAATGCTTTGAATCAGATATCTGCGGCGTATGCCTGGCCTTTTACTGAAAAATGGAGTAGTCTTGCAGCATATAGTCATAATATCAGCAATAATTATGCCATGATGATGTTAGGTGGTATACAATACGATAGTTGTTGTTGGGCCATGCGCTTTATTGGTGGGAGAGCCTTTCAGAGTCTTCAGCCACAAACATTAGAGCCTCAATACAATAACAATATTTATTTCCAAATTTTATTAAAGGGCTTGGGATCCGCCTCTAATAGCGATCCTTCATCGACATTACAAAGCTATTTACCCGGATTATATAATATATTCAAGCATTAAATGAGGCATATTTATGAAGCAATTCATTTATTTATTAGTAGGTCTATTTGGTTTTACCCTTAGTTTTTCTGAATCCTTAGACACTGTCGTGGCCGAGATCAATGATTCGATCATTACCAAAACAGAGATCGATGCAAATTTGACTGAAACTAAGCAACAACTTGCGGCCCGTCATGTTGAAATGCCTTCTGATGAAGCTTTGCGTAAACAAGTTTTTCAACATTTGATTGATGTCACTTTACAGTTACAGTTTGCCAAGAATAATAATATTGCGCTGGAAGATGAAGAGTTAGATGACATTATTAAAAACATTGCTTTGCAAAATAAGCTAACTGTTGATCAGATGAAAGCAGAAATTGCCAAAGCAGGCATGAATTGGGATAGATATCGTAATAATTTAAAAAAAGAGGTGATCATCACCCGTCTGCAGCAACAGGCGGTCGGTCGGGATATTCATATTAATGAGAGTCAAGTCGATAGCTACCTTAAAGAAGCCGTTGCTGAGCAATCCGGGCAGAAAAAGTTTCACCTCTTTAATATATTAGTGCCTGTATCTGAAGAGCCTAGTACTTCAGAAGTTGCCCAGGCGAAACAAAAAGCAGAAAAATTGATCCAATTGGCCAGGCAAGGCGAGGACTTTAGTAAAATGGCGCTCACCGAATCGAGTGATGAATTTGCCTTGGAGGGTGGGGACCTTGGTGAACGCTATCTTGCAGAGCTTCCTGATATCTTTGCTAAGAATGTTCAAAATATGCAATTAAATGAAACGCTAGGACCTATTCGTACCGGAAACGGATGGCAGTTGATTAAATTAGTGGGGATTAATGATGACGAGTTACATCACAAACTGACTAAAACACATGTGAAACATATTTTAATTAAAGCCGGTCCTCAAATGACAGAGGCTGAAGCAGAGCATTCTATTCAAAATATTTATCGACAAATTCAAGGTGGGAAATCTTTTGAGACGCTAGCTAAGCAGTATTCTGTTGATGCGGCCACTGCAGTAAAAGGTGGCGATATGGGGTGGGTGGTCTCAAATGAATTGGTGCCACAGTTCGCAGAAGTGATGGATAAACTCACTACTGGGGCTATTAGTGCTCCGGTCAAAACGCCTTTTGGATGGCATGTGATGCAAGTGATGGAGAGGAAAGTGGAAGATGATTCTGTTGCCTTTCAGCGACAAAAGGTCAGAAGTATGCTGCAACAAAAACGTTTTGCAGAAGCGGTAAAAAACTGGCAACAGCATTTGCGTACCCAGGCTTTTTTGAATGTCATTGATAAGTCTGTGATATAGTCTTGCGCCCCTTAATCATTACATCTGGTGAGCCTGCTGGAATTGGACCGGATATTTGTGTTTCAATTGGGGATTTATCTCCTTTTGTGGTGGTTGCAGGAGACCAAAGGGTTCTTGCACAACGTGCCCAATTATTAGGGAAAAACATTAATTTTGTATCCTATAAGCAAGGTTACATACCTCAAGCAGGCGAGCTTATGGTGTGGGACTTTCCTTGCCAGGATGCTGTCCAACCTGGCTTGTTAAATGCAAATAACGCGCCATCAGTTTTAAAGATGTTGACAGCCGCATGCGATGCTTGTCTTTCAGGCGAGTTTAGTGGTTTAGTGACAGCTCCTGTTCATAAGGCACAGCTGCAACAAGTACAAGCAGACTTTTTTGGACACACTGAGTTTTTTCAAAAACGATGCCAGTCACCTCAAGTGGTGATGATGCTCGCCAATCCACAATTGCGAGTGGCTTTAGTTACAACCCATTTACCATTGCGGCAAGTTGTCGATGCTATTTCCGAAGAAAAAATTATTTCCGTAGTTTCGACGGTGAATACAGCTTTAAAATTAGAGTTTGCAATTTCAAAACCAAAAATAGCAATTTCAGGATTAAATCCCCATGCGGGAGAAAATGGCACTCTTGGTCATGAGGAGAACGCTGTCATTATCCCAGCCATCCAAAAACTACAGCATCAAGGTGTTGATATATCTGGGCCATTTCCAGCTGATACGATGTATCTCGAAAAAAACTTTGATGCATTTATTGCGATGTATCACGATCAAGGGCTGGCAGTGATTAAATATGCAAGCTTTGGCCTGGCTGTAAATGTCAGCCTAGGACTGCCGATTGTGAGAACGTCTGTAGATCATGGAACGGCTTTAAGTATTGCCGGGAGTGGCCTTGCAGACTCTGGAAGTTTAAGAGGCGCAATCGAGATGGCAAAAATGATGGTGGAAAGAAGGGGTAAATAGATGAAACTATCATTAATTGCAGCCTATGATGAAAATAGAGGGATAGGATTTCAAGGGCAATTGCCTTGGCATTTACCTGCGGATTTGGTTTTTTTCAAGCAACATACCCTTGGAAAACCGATATTAATGGGGCGAAAGACCTTTGAATCGATTGGTCGCCCACTTCCGGGGCGGAAAAACATCGTATTATCTTCACAAAAAAGCCAGATAGAGGGGGTTGATGTCATACATCGTTTAGAAGAACTGCAGCAGTTCGATGGACTTGAAATTATGGTTATAGGGGGGCAACAAATTTATGAACTTACTATACCTTATGCCTCACGAATCTTTATCACGCAAGTCCACGCAAATTGTCAGGTAGATACCTATTTCCCAGAAATTCCTCAAAATAAATTTCAGTGTATATCTGAACAATATCATCCTGCTGATGCGAAAAATCAATATGCCATGACGTTTCAAGAATGGCTGCCCAAAACCACAATCTATCCTAATGCTCAAGCCTGACCTTGATTTGCCTAGAATCGCTGATTGTAAAAGCAGAGACTCAGCAACTCTCTGATTTGCATTTTTCCTTCGCAATGGTAACCCAGTAATACGCGCCGAGATAAAAAACCAATTGATAATAGATGGTGAAATTGATCAAAATTTAGGTTTTTAACCTTCCTGTGATCATATTGACAACTTTAGTGTCATTTGCTACGATGAGTGATTCTTATCGTAAAGCAACATTAGAAATGATAGCCATAACTGGCTTTAGTTCGGTTTTTTTTAATTCTAAAATAAATCCCTCCGACGATTCAAAAGAGGATATGGCTTTTTTTAAATCTTTTCTGGTTACTCCTCAAATGGAAGCTGACTCGAGAGAACTTGCACCTATTGAACAAACCAAGAAATTTGCATGGTCAGAATTTGGTGCAAAGTTATGTGGTACCCTCTTTGGGCCCTGTATACTGCTATTATATTCGACCATAGCACCTTTCTATGCAATGTTAGGAAAGACTTTAAGAGATAAGCTATTAATATTGTTCCTGCCTTTAATATACGCGGTTGCATTACCATTCATGTTAATTGCCAACCTTGTGGATTTACTGGGAAGTTTGGTGAAAACCTTGATTGAAGTTTGCCAAAAAGATGAAAAGCAAAATATTGCTTATGATCCTATATAACCCAAAATAATCGATGTAAGTTCAAAATGATACTGCGCGTGGACGTAGGCTGAGAAGCCCTGTTTTTATCTTATTTCTTGCAAAAAATCATCGTTTTTGCGAGGAATTGGGACCAGCTGGCTCTTCGTTTTTATACTGAAATTTCTTCTAGTCTTTAAATTATGGTCATAGCGGAGCAATAACTCCATGCGCTTACGATGCCGTATGCTTCACGAATCTTTATCACTCGAGTCCACGCAAATTGTCAGGTAGATACCTATTTCCCAGAAATTCCTCAAAATAAACTCCCTTGCATAATGCGCATCAGATACGAAAAATCAATATGACATGCTGTTTCAAGATTTGTTCCCAAAAGCCTCAAATACTTTCTTATAATGCCAAGTTTCAAGCTTGGCAATAAAATTTTGTCTATCAAACGATGTTACACAGCATGCATTGAGGTGAGATAACAATTTATTAGTCAATTCTATAAGCCAAGGTAACAAAAACCTCATTGGCCTGAAGAGTACCCTTCCATGGCGTGCTGAAGTCTTGGGAGTTTATAGTAAAATTGCTCGAAGAAAAGTTCCCACCGTTATAATAACGATATCCAGCGGCTATATTAAAGTTGCTATTATGAATCAGTTGAAGACCTCCAGACAATTGCTATACAAAAGATGTTCTAAAGTTGTCTTGCGCAATAGAAGTATATACGCCACTCGTTCTAACAGAGTAAAAATTACTCATGTTATTGAAGCCAATCCCAAATCCACCACCTATAAAAGGCTCTATGGCATAGGAATTCAAAAGGTTAATCTTTAGAGAATCAGACAACGCTGCGCCATGAAGGAAAAGATTTGCCATCAGAGAATTACTTTGCAAATCAAAATAGCGCGTATTATTACCATTAAAGAAAGAGGTTGAAGTGGCTGTCGATGTTTGAAATTTCGAAATCCCCACTGATTAATTGTGAATAATTGTAGCCAAAAGCAGCGGAATAAATGGCAGTATTACCAACACTTCCATTATACCCCTGTGGAGAAGCATCCCAGTAAACAGGATCAGCGTAGACGTTTGCATTCATGGAATAACTTCCACCACTTCCTAATTTGATATAAGCCGATTGGGTGCAGGTATTTAGTATAGACTCCATCGTTCCTGCAAAAATAGCACTACAGCTTAAAATGGTAAATCCAAGTATGGTATTTTTTGGTATTAGTATATGTCCCTCGGGTTATGGTTTGTCCTTATATATAAGCCTCTGGGTAGTGAGCTCGAAAACTGGTTAATTTACTCTTTATACCTAAAACAAACTAACATCATCTAAAAATTAATAAAATATTTTTTATTTACTCATCTTACGCACGGGCTCATTAACAGGCCATGTTTTTTAACTCCTGCATCGCTATCTGATTTGCCCGAACAATCAATTTATATTTGATAGCAAAGTGATTAAGCCCTGTTTTGAATTTAAGCATT
>JAKFUY010000078.1 GCA_021732495.1 Legionellales bacterium
TTAATTTTCAACTCATTGATTTAAAATAATTTTTTTAAATCACGATCAAAGATGGGTATAGATAATTAATTATTGTTAAGAGGATGTTTATAATGGGAAAATTAAAAGGGGCTGTTCTAGGTTTTTTTCTCCACAGTTCAAAGGGAAAGGAAACTTTAGCACAAGCGGCTGGTTTGGCTAAATTTGGTCATTTTGGAGAAGCAGCTAGTGTAGCTCGGCAAGTTTTAGATGAAAACCTAGGTACAATGAAAAAAATGCCAGAAATAACTTCTTATGAAAGAAAATTGCTAGTTGGTTGTTATCTCGGCAATAAAGAGAGAGCGGAGAAACTTGGGCAAGAAATACCTCCGGCTCAACGGAAGAGCTTATAAAAAACAGGATTTATCGGTCTTCAGCACTGGGACTAAAGTAAAAAGCCAGGCTCAACAACTTCACGACAATTTCAAGAACGAATTATGGCGCCAGACTTCGCTTCCAACCCTTCCCCAAAAATACTGGATGGATGCTGTAATTCGCTGGCTTGATGAGTCCAAACATAAACAAAGTCTTGGCGATGATAAAATCCATTTGCGATGGGCGGATCCATTTTTGCGAAATACTTTATTGACCGATATCACCCAAGATGATATCGAGGCCGTCGCCAAGGCAAGAGAAGAGACGGGTGTCTCCCCTACTACGGTCAACCGTATGCTTGAAATCATCCGTGCAATTTTTCGTAAAGCACACAGCGAATGGAGTTGGCTGCATATGACCCCACCCATTCGTATGCGGAAGATCGACGATCGCAGGCTCCGCTGGTTAACCCACGCTGAATCTGAACACTTACTGAATGAGTTGCCACCGCATCTGCAGGACATGATGCAATTTAGTCTGGCAACCGGGTTGAGAGAATCGAATGTAACCGGGCTCAAATGGGCAGACGTTGATCTGGATCGGAAGCATGCACTGGTGCATACGGATCAATCAAAAACAAAGAAGGCAATTCCTGTCCCCTTAAATCGACATGCTATTGAAATTCTCAGGCATCAAAAAGGTAAAAATTCAACGTTTGTTTTTACATACAAAGGCAATCCCGTGATCCGGTGTAATAATCATGCATGGCGCAAGGCATTAATTCGCGCCGGTCTTGATGGTTTTCGCTGGCATGATTTACGACACACCTGGGCGAGCTGGCATGTGCAGAATGGGACAAGTTTACAGGAATTGCAGTAGTTGGGTGGCTGGTCGAACTTTAATACCGTTTTGCGGTATGCTCATTTGTCTAGCAATCACTTGCAGCAGGCGGCTGAGCGGATATGCGCCCCTCTTGCGTAACTGCAACTTTACTTTAGGCTCCATATGTCAACCCACGGTTTACATTTAGTGGGTATTATAAAGTACGAAAAAACTCCCTCAGTTGCTGAATCAGTGATTGTCCGAAAAACATATGTGTTTTTCGGACAAATCTCATCTATCAAGATTTACTCATCGGCATTAGCCCTTCCACCGCCGTCATAGCCTGCTTAAAGGTAGGTTTGTCAGGGTGATATACCATTTGTTCGAGAAAATAGTTCCAATGCTCTTCCCATTTCTGATTACTGCGTAGATCCAGCAGGGCTAACTTTGAATTGGACAACAGATCAGCTGAATTGGATGCTTCGAGATCAAACATCGCTTGCTCTTTTTCCAGCACTTTATCGATAACCAAATAATACTTGTCAGAAAGGCATTTTTTGTCACTGAGCTGATATAAATCATACAGGTGTCTGACAAGGTGTTTATCTGAATCCCTTTCCTTCTTGCCAGCCCCTGCAACTCGGCGAGTCAGCGCAACCCATTTTTCTGCCGCAGTCTCATCCAAAGCCACGCACGCCACAGGAAAGAAAACATGATCACTTTCATCACCAAGATGAACCTTTACCATGGATGAAATATCTTTCACTTGCGGTTCCAACTCAAGCTCACCCAGAAAACAATCAATTGCGATATGAGGCTTTAAATAACTGAGGCCGCCACCACCATCAAAAGAAGCACGGATACTCATGTATCGTCCTTCATAGAATACCTTCACATTCTCAGGATGGATGACAAAGCCGCCGTTGACCAAGGCGTCAATTAAAGAATAACGAAAGGATCGCAATTGCCTTCGTTTGGCATCTTTTCCTAATTTTTTGGCAGAGTCTTTTAAACGGACTCTGAAATCGATATCTTCAGAGAGTCTGTTAATCAGGCAATAACCTTTTGACAAGCTGGTTCCGCCCTGGAATATCAGTTCAAAATAATCATCCTGAATACCGGTAAGCAAACGAATGGCTTTTGTGACAAAATAATCTTTACGGATAAAATCTGCTGGTAGGCCTAGATAAATAGCCGTTTTACGAATTTGTGACTCATTTAATTCACCGGGCATTTACGCCACCCTCAAAATATACACTTCTGCCTTCTGCGCGAATTTTTCCACGGAAGCGGCTTTTTAGATGCACGGTAAAAGCGGAGGGAACCTGGGTTGTCTTGCCATCGTTATAATCACGTATAGCACTGCCCCACTCCCATTTAACTCCAAGTTTATTTAACGCCTTGATCGCTACGGTCTCAAACGGATCAACAAGCACCACGCTTGATTTCCCATTAGGAAAATTCATTGGCTCTGCTTTTGCAAATAAACCATGCGCAATTTTGACAATAATACCCTCATCCATAAAAGCATTAAGAGCCCGATTAAGTCTTAATTGTTCTCTGTTGGAATGATCGTCGGTCAGATCATCCCGTGAAAACACGCTATCAGGCAGGCGGCCAATTATATTTCTTAGCGCATCTCGATATGCATTATTGTAATAACTCAAATTTTTCATCATGTTCACCTATGAAACATTTCCATGAACGTCTTAAATAGTCATATTTAGTATAGCACAAATATATAACGTCACAAATAGTCATTTTTGTTTTGATTAATCAAGTGTTCGCTGTTTGCGAACAGCGAACTAAATGCAAATCCCTAGAAATTCATGTTTCTTATTCCTCAAATCTACTGTGCCCGAAACGTGCCAAACTGTGACAGTTCAACGTGTGTTTGTGGCAGTTCTCGGCAGTAGTTCGTCACAGTGATGCATCGCAGGCTATTGATTATTAATGAATTATATTTGATACCCGCTGGCTACGAACCAGAGGGTCGGAGGTTCAATTCCTTCCGGGCGCACCATATTATCAAAGTCTTACGTAAGTTTTCAATCATCACCGTAAGCTACTTTGACTAAATCAAGACGAAAAATTACATCCTCATTTGTTGCAATTCCTGTAAACTCGTACAACCCTCAAAGCTCTTAAGATTCATCAATGCCGCTGGATTACACATGAGATCAATGGTGCCCTTTTTTTAGATATTGGCCTTGCTCAAGCTTTATTGGGCTTGGATCTGAAAGCATGGCACTCCCCCAGCGCGTTTTCGAATCAAGGTGCAATTGTTGAAGCATTTGTTGGGTAAGAAATTTTGTCTTATTCGCATGCCTTCTAAAAAAATGATTTACTACTGGCCAAGCGTTATTCCACTAGAGGCAAAAAGCGGAAGGTTTACATAGCTATCCTCTTTATGCCATTGCAAAGGCCATTGGAATGAATTGGTTTTTGAGGCGTAACACACGATCAAATAATTCCTGATTGTTCGCAAACAGCAACAAACGAGCTTCTAAACCAACAATAGCGGCATATTAAATACAGGATTTAGACAACAGCCGCTTAATCATGAGATTTAAACCAACACACATCAAAGTAGCAACCAATAAAATACAAAACTGTTGATTAAAGGCATGGGCATAATGAACCTTAAGCACTGCAACTGATGTCTCGCCCTCAGGAATTGCTGTCAGTCCCGCTAATTTTCCTGATAAAAAAGCACCAAGACCTAAAGTCACAAAAAACATTCCTACCATGGTGCTTACTTTTTTCGTATTTGCCAATAAACTCACAGCAGACAGCCCCACTGGTGACAGTAAAATTTCAGCTAATGAGATTAAAAGATACACAGGAATAAAAAGCAATGGTGATAGCATCAATGCATCTGTGCTCAGATGACAAATCAGTGCAATACCAGCGTAACTTATCATCATAAAAACAATCGCCATTAAAAATTTATTTGCCGATAAAACGCCGCTTTCCTTGATCGTTAATTGCTTTTTTTGGCTTGAAAAATATAATCCAAATAGAATTAATCCAACACTTTGTACGCTAATATAATATGGCGGATAAAACTTAATTCCAAATAGTATAGGCTGAACGACTCTTACGATAAACAAGGTCAATGACATGAACATTTGAAAATAAAATGCCCAAAATAAAACTGAAATTAAACATAACAACCCAATAACCAGGGTCTTAGCCGATTGCGATGCAGACTCTCTTTTAACGCTATAAACAAAGTAGGCTATTGATAATAAAGCAATGCCTGCAATGACCAAATCAGCCAGATGCGGATAACTGAGGATATTATAAGACAGCCACCACATTAGACCACATATTAACAGGGCTTGAATCATCTTACGCCATTGATATACCGAAGGATGGTAATCCGCAATTTGATAGCGGCGCACGCCATATACAAACACCCCAATAGCAACCAACATTCCAAAACACGCACTCGCAAATGACGCAGACCAACCAAAATACTCATTAATGATATTGGGCAAGGTTGTCCCTAAAATAATACCCCCGGCCAAGCCCATATAAAAAATGGTAAACCCGCTGTCACGTTTTGAAGAGGCTTCGGGGTATTCATTGCCCAACAAAGAAGAAATATTCGGTTTAAGCAAACCTGTCCCCACTGGAATTAAAGCCAATGTAACAATCAACATGGCATCGGTGGTCATCAATGCCAAACTAAGATAGCTCATCAATAAAATCACAGCACCAGTAATAATCGCTCTTTTTTGACCCAATAAATGATCCGCAACCCATCCGCCAATCACAGGTGTTAAATAGTTTAGAGCGGTAAAAGCGCTTACTAGAAAATATACTTTTTTATCTGGCCACTTAAAATGCAATGCAAGAAATAATGCTAATAAAGATTGGATCACATAAAATCCATAACGTTCCCACATTTCAGTAATGAAAAAAACGCGTAGGGAAGATGGGTGGCTGGAGAGATTTTCTTGCATAAAAGACCCTTTATTCCATCAAAAGTGCTCGGACTGTAACATATCATCCTATTGCTCGCAAGATTGTCAAAGTCATATCAATGACATAAAATATTTCAATTCAATTCTTTATGTTTAATACAATGTCTGTAAAAATTCACACTAAAACTGTCACTTATCTTGCTTTGGCGCAATCTTTAATCGCTTTTAATATCGTCAGCGCAAAATACTCTTTGCAATATATCAGCACTAACGATTACTTAACCATGCGTTATCTCTTTGCATTTATCATTTCATTGATTTGCTATCTTTGTGCTGGCAAAACCCCAAAAAACCAAAATGTCAGCTATTCTATTTTATTTCTTCAAGCGATTACTGGTGGCATCTTATTTAATATTCCAATGACGAAAGGACTTTCTGTCATCGATGCATCTGTTGCCGGGATTATCACCAGCCTTTTGCCTATATTCACGATTTTAATATCATGCCTGTTTTTTCAAACAAAACTTACCCGTACCAATCTAGTGGCCATTGGCTTCAGTTTTCTAGGATTATTGTTGATTTCTTTAAGCCAGTGGCATGAGTCTCAAAATCATCATATTTCAGGAGATCTCTGGGTATTGCTCGCCATTATACCCGAAGCTGTTTATTATATTCTTTCTCAGCGTTTTCCAGCACCGATTTCAATTTTCTTAAATGGCACCATTATCTTTGGGATCAATGCATTACTATTTATCGTTTTATTTTTGTTTCACCCCCATCCCATACCATCAATTCCACAACCGGTTATTTTTTTGATTTCAACTCAGGGAATTGCTTTAAGCCTTTATTATGTATTTTGGCTCAAGGGTTGTCGTCAAGCACACTCGACCTTGGTTTCAATATCGGCAGCGTTTATGCCTATCATGACTATTGTCCTTGCTTTCTTATTCTTACATGAACAGATTAATAACATACAAATTGCTGGGATTGTCATTATCATTATGACAATTATCATGCAGAAAGAAAAAATCCGCTCCTAAAAAAATACCCGCAAATGCGGGTATTTATTATGGGTAGGAACAGTTACATCATACCGCCCATACCGCCCATTCCGCCCATGTCACCCATGCCGCCAGATGATGCTTCATCTTTTTTAGGGATTTCAGCAATCATACATTCGGTGGTTAACATTAAGCTTGCAACTGAAGCAGCATTTTGTAACGCTGTACGAGTTACTTTAGTAGGATCGATAATACCCAACTCAAACATGTCGCCATATTCACCTGTTGCAGCATTAAATCCAAAGTTTCCTTTATGTTCAGCAACTTTGTTGACCACTACAGAAGATTCATAACCAGCATTGGAAACGATTTGACGCAGGGGTGCTTCAATCGCACGACGTAAAATATCGATACCCATGTTTTGTTCAGCATTATCGCCTTTAAGACCATCAAGGGCTTTTTGAGCTCTAATCAACGCAACACCACCGCCAGCAACAATACCTTCTTCAACTGCAGCACGGGTTGCGTGTAACGCATCTTCTACACGCGCTTTTTTCTCTTTCATTTCAACTTCAGTGGCAGCACCAACTTTAATGACTGCAACACCACCGGCCAATTTAGCAACACGCTCTTGTAATTTCTCACGATCGTAATCAGAAGAAGTATCTTCCATTTGTGCACGAATTTGAGTAATACGAGCTGTGATTTCAGTAGGCTTGCCTTCACCATCAATAATAGTGGTGTTTTCTTTAGTAATCAGAACACGCTTAGCAATACCTAAATCTTCAACGGTAGCACTTTCTAAGCTCTTACCAATTTCTTCAGAAATAACTTGGCCATTGGTTAAAATCGCAATATCTTGCAACATGGCTTTACGACGATCGCCAAATCCAGGTGCTTTAACTGCGCATACTTTAACAATGCCACGCATGTTATTAACAACTAAAGTAGCCAAAGCTTCGCCTTCAACGTCTTCAGCGATAATCAACAATGGACGACCCGATTTTGCAACACCTTCTAATACTGGTAACATGTCTCGAATTGAAGAGATTTTTTTGTCTACTAATAAAATAAACGGGCTCTCTAATTCAGCTGACATACTTTGTTGGTTGTTAATGAAGTATGGGGAAATGTATCCACGATCAAACTGCATACCTTCAACTACTGATAATTCGTTTTCTAGACCATTACCATCTTCAACAGTAATCACGCCTTCTTTGCCAACTTTTTCCATGGCTTCAGCAATGATAGCGCCGATAGGTTCATCAGAGTTGGCCGAAATAGTTCCGACCTGAGCAATCGATTTTCCGTCTTTGCATGGTTTTGACATTTTCTCTAATTCTTTGACGATAACAATCAAAGCTTTATCAATACCACGTTTTAAATCCATAGGATTCATGCCAGCAGCAACTGCTTTATGGCCTTCAACTAAAATAGAACGGGCCAATACTGTTGCCGTGGTGGTACCGTCACCGGCAGCATCAGAAGTTTTAGATGCCACTTCTTTCAATAACTGCGCACCCATGTTTTGGAAACGATCTTCGAACTCGATTTCTTTCGCAACAGAAACACCATCTTTAGTGACTGTTGGAGCGCCATAAGGTCTTTCTAATAAGACATTGCGTCCACGTGGACCCATGGTTACTTGTACTGCATTTGCTAAGCCATTTACACCGGCAATAATTTGATGTCGGGCATTTTCAGCAAACTTTAATTCTTTACTAGCCATTGAATAATCTCCAAAAATTGTTAATTCTCAATTACGGCCATGATGTCATCTTCACGCATCACGACTAATTCTTCCCCAGCGATTTTCACTTCTGTGCCAGAGTATTTTCCGAACAACACCACATCGCCGACTTTTACAGCCAAAGCACGCGTATCGCCGTTATCTAATACTTTTCCGGTGCCGATTGAAACCACAGCGCCACGCATTGGTTTTTCTGTAGCATTATCAGGGATAACAATACCACCTGCAGTTGTACGTTCTTCTTCTAAACGTCGAACCACAACACGATCATGTAATGGACGAATTTTCATTTTTCTTCTCCCGCAAACAATTAACTTCAAACGAAGCGCTGTCAGATACAGCACTCATGAAAGCCAATATGGGGGATTGTATTTGAAGTTTCAAGGGGTGGGGATGAAAAAATTGAAAAATACTCTTGGAATGACTCTTTCATTATCTTTACGCGATAATGAAAGAGAAGGAAATTCTAGCTGTCTCCTTGGAGAAAACATCGTAATAGGTGCTTACGCTTCTTTTTTAACGTCTATGAGGCACTGAGCTTGTCGTGTTAGATATTTTAAATCGCTCCTGTTCTTGCAATATTGTATTTTAGTGAAGACTATGGTTAGATGTCGTTCATTTAACAGAATGAACAACAATGCAAATCCCTAAACAATACCTCTATCATCGCTGGTTGAATCTTTCTCACTCCAATCGCAAGACCATTAAAATTTGTCTTGCTATTTCAATGTTATTATTTAGCTTTTATTGGGGAAAAATACTGCTCATTCGGCATTTTATTGGAGAATTCTTAAAACAAGCCCCTGTTGTGGACCTCACGCAAGCAAAAATCACCCCTTGGAGTGAAAACTATCATACTGCAGGACAACTTAAGGCATTACAAACTATCAATATTTCCCCCCAAGCCCCTGGTATTATTAAAGCCATGCACATTGAAGCCGGGCGCATTGTAGAACGCAAAAAACTATTGATTCAATTGGAAGACCGTGTAGAAGCGGCCCAATATAAAGTGGAGCTTGCTGAGTTTGTATTACAAAAAAAACTATTTGCCCAACAAAAACAGCTTTGGCAAAAACACATCGTTTCAGAAAGTCAGTATCTACAGTCAAAGGCTAATCTGGCAAAGGCTAAAGCCTCAATGAAAGTTGCCCGTGGTCATTTACGTGAAAAAAAAATACGCGCATCTTTTAATGGCGTCATCGGCATCCCTGAGGTTCATGTAGGACAATTTATAACCCCTGGACAACAACATATTGCAAGCCTGCAGCAAATCAACCAGCTCTATTTAGATTTTCATGTACCAGAAAAATATTTTCACATTCTTCATTCTGGATTTGCCATTGCTTTTAAAACCGACAATCAAAGCAAATATCCTTATACGGCTAAAATATTAGCTATTGAACCCTCATCTGACACCCAAGCCCATACCATTTGGGTAAGAGCGCTGGTTGACAATGACGCCAATCAATTGATACCCGGTCTATTTGTTCATCTAAAATTACCCACTAAACATCTAGCACACGCGGTGACTATCCCCACGAGCGCGCTATCGGGCTCATCGAAAGGACCTGTGGTTTTTGTGGCCCAACAAAAAATTAATCCCAATACTAAAAAACCATCCTGGTGGGTCACCCAGCGCTTAGTCGATATTGGTCTTGCTCATCAAGATAAAACATTAATCCTAGCAGGACTCCATGGCAATGAATGGCTAGTCTCCTCTGGCACTCAAAAAGTCCATGATGCCAGCTGGGCGAATCAAAAATCCAATCACAAGTGAAATCATTATGGCCATTACGGATAGATTTTTAAAACAACCAGTACTGAGTATTTCATTAAACCTATTTATTCTTTGTCTAGGTGTTTTCTGTTGTTTTAAACTCCCCATCAGTCAGTTCCCACAAGTATCGACAGCTGTTATAAATATTACCACTGCTTACCCTGGCGCTAATTCACACTTGGTGGCAGGAATGGTGACGTCTCCTATTGAAACCACCATTGCCAATGCTGAGGGTGTCGATTATATTGCATCGAAAAGCCTATCTGGGCAAAGCACCATTACCATCCATTTAAAACTCAATGCCAGTGTAGAAACCGTATTATTGGATGTGATTAATAAAATTGAGCAGGTCAGCAATCAGCTTCCCTCCGGTTCTCTTAAACCGATCATTGAGAAAAAAAGCGATGCTGCCACTCCTTTAATGTACATCAGCCTCAAAAGCCCTACCCTATCACCACAAGCCATGACCGACTATGCGATGCGGGTTATTCAACCGCAACTCAACAACCTAGAAGGGGTCGCCAAAATCGATATTATGGGAGGCAAAAAATATGCCATGCGGGTGATACTTAACCCCATCGCACTTGCTGGATACAAACTATCAAGTATCGATGTGGTTAATGCTCTAAATAACAATCAATTTATGACAACCGCCGGACAAACTGAAAATGAATTTATTGCCACCCCCTTAACCACCAATACTGATTTACACAACCTAAAAGAATTTAAAGCAATGACTTTGCTTTGTAATGATGGTTCTATTATCCATTTACGGGATATTGCTAAAATCCAACTTGGTGCAGAAAGCTATGATGAAGAAGCAAAATTTGATGGTCAAAAATCGATTTTCCTAGCTGTTACTCCAACCCCTACAGCAAACCCTTTGATAGTGATTGAAAAAGTACGCCAACATCTGCCTATTCTTAGCGCCCAGTTTCCTAAAGGTCTATCGGAAAAAATCGTCTATGATGCAACGGAATACATTAAAGCGGCCCTTCATGAGGTCATTTTGACCCTTATAGAGGCTATCTTTATTGTCATTGGGGTTATCTTTCTTTTTCTTGGTTCTTGGCGTGCGGTATTAATTCCAATTTTAACTATCCCATTTTCATTAATTGGCATGGCAACCCTTTTATATAGCTTTCACTGCTCTATAAATCTTTTAACTTTACTGGCTTTTGTATTAGCCATTGGCCTTGTCGTCGATGATGCTATTGTGGTGGTCGAAAACATTCATCGCCACTTTGCTAAACATAAAAACATTTGGAAGGCATGTCTTGAGGGCAGCGCAGAAATTGCCAAACCAGTGGTTGGCATGACTATCACTTTAGCTGCTGTATTTGCGCCCATCGCGTTTAGTGAAGGGCTCACTGGTAGTTTATTTAAAGAGTTTGCGCTTACCCTTGCTGGAACTGTTTTACTATCAGGGGTTATTGCCATCACCCTCTCGCCATTATTAAATTCTAAAATCTTAAGCACCCATGAAGAAAAACCAAACCGCCTCTACCGTTGGTTTCAGGGAAAATTGGAGCGTGTGGAACATGCCTACTTTAAAAAACTGACCCAGGTGTTGCATCTTCGATCGACAGCTTTGATCCTGTTGGGATTTGCTTTCATACTCGGTCCTTGCCTCTATTTGTTTTCTGCTCATGAAATTGCACCTGAAGAAGACCAAGGTTTTTTCTTTGTTGCAAGCACCGGACAAACACAAGCGACCAAACGTGCAAACCGTCCTTACACTGAAGAAATAGAAGCACTATTTAAATCCATCCCCCAGATGTCACATTATTTCATTTTAAATAGCAGCACGCCTTTTTCTGGACTGGTGTTAAAACCCTGGAAACAACGCGATGCCTCTCAGTTTAAATTAAAGCAACCGTTACAAACGCAGCTCAATCAAATTACGGGATTGAATTCCTATGCCATTATCCCATCTCCACTGCCAGGTGGTGGAGATGGCGCGCCCTTCCAAATGGTCCTACAATCATTTGGTGCATTAAATGACTTGGTAGACAATGCAGAAAATTTACTGGCAGAAGCCAAGAAAACAGGGCTTTTTATTTTTATAAACAATTCATTGAAAATTAATCAAATTCACTATCAACTTCATATTGACCGAGAAAAAGCAGCTTACATGGGATTTACCATGGATGAGATTGGTAAAATGCTTTCTAATTCCTTAGCCAATGGTCAAGTCAATTATTTCTCATTGCAAGACAAACGTTATACCATTGTGCCACGTTTGGCGAAAAATTTTCGACTAAACCCCGAACAATTGCTGGAATTAAATCTGCCTAATAAAAACCAGCAGTTGATTCCCTTGGGCAATATGGCAACTCTTGTTCCACAGTTTGAAGCCAATGTCATCTCCCACTTTCAACAAGCCAATTCGGCAAGTCTTGAGGGTGTGTTATTACCTGGCGTATCGATGGGTCAGGCTGTGAATACTCTACAAAAGCTCGCCACAGAACATTTGCCTAAGCATATTCATTACGATTTTGCAGGACAATCCAGGCAATATATTCAAGAACAATCATCAATTGCACCTGTATTTTTACTGGCACTTATAACCATATATTTAGTACTTTCTATCCAATACAATAGCTTTAGAGACCCCATTATTATTTTAGCCAGCCTGCCATTGACTTTCTGTGCAGCTCTTATTCCTTTATTCATAGGCTTATCAACAGTCAACATCTATACTCAAATCGGCTTACTCACCTTAATTGGCCTGATCACCAAACATGGTATTTTAATTGTGGACTTTGCCAACCAACTCAAACATCAATTTGGCTATTGTGCCTCAGAGGCAGTCATTGAAGCAGCCAAACTGCGACTAAGGCCCATACTAATGACCACTTCTGCTATGATATTTGGAGTTATTCCTTTGATCTTCGCCAACGGTGCAGGTGCACAAAGTCGTATTGCTATAGGCTTGATTATCTGTTTTGGCATGAGTATTGGCACTTTATTTACGCTGTTTGTGGTGCCTTGTATCTATAGTTTTGTCTCTAAAGATAGCATGAAAAAACATACTGTTACTCAAAATGAGACCTCCGTCGTCTCATCCTAAATATCTAGACAAGAAAAAATCAGACAGAAAATCAAGGTTAGAAAAGCGTATATCATGTTCATAGAGTAGATCTGTGATTTATATGCAAAGCTATTGCATTTTTTTTGATAATAATAAGGATAAAAAATAAAAAACCCCAAGACCACCAATCTCACCATTAGGTCTGTCAGAACTTCCGTATTTTGAAAAGAGATGACATGATGCATTAATGCAAAAATCACATGGCGAAATGACTGAATATTATACTTAATAAACACGATCAGATTGTGAATAGATTTATCACACGTGATGATCAGATAATTGGTGAGCACTAACAACAAGCATAAAAACAGATAATTGTATTTTTGGAATCGCCGAAAAAACTTAACTAATTCAGTGCGAAACAATACCGAAATTGTTAATACAACCAGTAGCCAAAATAAAGAACTCAAAGCCTATACCCCCTATTTATTTTCCAACGCTTCCCATCTTTCATACAAAACCACCACGTGTTTTTCAAATTCCTGGAGTTGTTGCAGGGTTTTTGATGTCATTTCTTCGGATTGTTGATAAAAATCTGGCTCTGCCATCTTATCATGAATAACGGCTATTTTTTGCTCAATCTTAGAAATCTCATCGGGTATTTTTTTTAATTCTTTCTGTTCATTATAACTCAGATTTGATTTTATTTCTGGAGAACTGGTTACCGATACCGGTTTTTCCTCTTTTGGTAAATATATTTTCTTGGGATCCCAGTTGTTAGGTAAGATTTCTTTAAAGACACCTGGTGCCTCCCATACCAATAAACGGGTTACGGTATCCTCAATCAATGCCCTATCATGACTAATTAAAATAAAAGTTCCTGTGTAACTCACCATCATAGAGGCAAATTGTTCCAGACTCTCTAAATCTAAATCATTGCTTGGCTCATCGAACACCATCAAGTTGCCTTGCTTGGCAAGACATTTTGCCAACATCAGTCGCTGTTTTTCTCCCCCAGATAAAGTATGCACCGGTCTTTGCAACTCTTCAGTCAAAAACATAAAATCTTTTAAATAGCCAGCAACATGCATTTTACCTTCAGGCAGCTCAACATATTCTGCACCATTGGAGACATTGTGCATCACCGTCTGATTCATATCCAATTGTTGTTGTAATTGATCGAAATAGATAGGCTCTAAGGTGTTCGTATATTGAATTCGACCAGACTGAGGCGCCATATTACCCAACAGCATTCTGGCCAAGGTGGTCTTGCCACAACCATTGGGACCGACAATCCCTAATTTATCTCCACGCATGAGAATAAACGAAAAATCATCTACAATTTTTTTAGTCTCATATGAAAAACCAATATTTTCAGCCGTTAATAGTACCCGCCCTGACCGTATCACTTGCGTGTTCCATTGCCCAGGCATACCAATGGTTTTTTGTCGCTCTGTAACAGTTTGTCTAAGCTTTAACAAAGCAGTCAAACGCCCCTGATTTCGAGTACGACGAGCTGTAACACCACGTTGCAACCAATGTTCTTCAGCGGCTAATTTATGTTTTAAGCGACTGTTTTCATTTTCAACGGCTGCTAACTCTGAAGCTCTTTGATTGAGGTAAGCCTCATAGCCTTCATTATATTGACGTAACAGACCGCCCTCTAGCGCCATGATATGATTAGCGACCGCTCTCAAGAAATAACGATCGTGGGTCACAAACACCACAGCCCCCTTAAATGAGACTAAATACTGCTCTAACCAAACAATGGCCTCGATATCCAAATGGTTGGTAGGTTCATCTAGTAATAACAGATCCGGATTTGCCAACAGTGTTGCCACCAATCCTGTGCGTCGTTTCATCCCACCAGACATTCCCTTCCAGGCCATCGACAAATTCAACTGTAATATTTTGCAAAACGCATTACATTTGGCAACAAAATCCAAGAGCAGCGGATCATCATGATGGATTGCATGCAAAAACAACTCTCCATTTTCAATATAAAAATCAGAGACGTGACGCTCGGCTGGCAAGCCCTTGTATTGTTGGGTTCGATAAAAAATATCTTCAAATACAGTCTCGCCATAAGACTGCGATAAATCTTGCGGCAAGGCTGAAACTTTCAAACCTTTTTGCAAATGCAATGCACCTTTGTCTAAGACAATATTTCCCATCATCACTTGCATGAGAGTTGATTTTCCAGCGCCATTTCGACCAATCAAAGCAAATCGCTGACCAGGATGGATTTGCCAAAAGGCACCATCGAGTATCACGCGATTGGCATGTTTTAATTCTGCATTTTGTAAACTTAATAACAAACTCATGGCACACAACTTATCAATCTAAAAACATAATACCTTCAAGTTCAACCAAGGCATTCCGAGGCAAGCCCAAGCAGGCTACAACTGATCGTGAAGGATAGGAATGATCACCGAAGTAATCCAACATTATTTCATTAAAGCGTTGGTAATATTGCATATCTGAAAGAAATACCGTCATTTTAACCAGCTTATGCAAATCTCCTGAAGCCGCATTACAAACCGCTCTTAAATTTTGAAACGCTTGATGGGCCTGCTCTTCAAAAATAGCACTTCGCATCGTTCCAGTTTTCGGATCTAGGCCTATTTGCCCAGAAATAAATACCATTTGCCCGGCTTGAATTGCTTGATTATAGGCACCTATCGCTACAGGTGCCTGCTCTGTATGAATGATGGTGGGCATCGTTTATCCTTATTTTTTTCGATAAATGCGAGAAACATACTTGATGGCTCGCAATTTCCGCATAATTTTTGCTAGATGCGAGCGATTATTTACACTAATCATAAAAGCAATCGAATTATGCCGACCATCTTTTGGATCAACGTGAATATCAGCAATATTGGAATCTGATTCGGCAATAGCACTGGCAATCACCCCCAAGACACCTCGTTGATTGACCACATCAACGATAATTTCTGCCCAGAATTCACCTTCGACAGTATCGTCCCATGCCAGGGAAATAATCGCTTGCGGATCAAGGCGTGATTTACAAATAACTTTACAATCGGTGGTATGAATTTGAATAGAATGGCCACCACGTAGTACGCCACATACCGGATCACCAGGAATGGGTTGACAACAATCAGCAAATTGAATCGCCATACCCTCGGTTCCCTTGATAGCCAGAGGTAGAGAAAGATGGGTGCGTTCATCAGGAATATTTTTACTTTTAGACACCAATCTTTGAGCGATAACCATGGGCATTTGCTCACCTTTACCGAGCAAGTGATAAATATCTTCTTGTTGCTTCAATTGCAAATCTTGCAATATCTCAGTCCATGATTCTTTTGGAATTTCAGGGATCTTTACCATCCAACTTTCTAATGCTTGCTCCAACATGCGCTTACCCATACTCATCAATTCAGCATGATGCTGCATTTTCAAGTAGCTTCGTATGTTTCCACGCGCTTTACCAGTCACCACAAAATTCAACCAGGCAGGATTGGGCTTGGCGGTTGGCGCTGTAATGATCTCGACACTTTGGCCCGTAGTTAAGGGCATACTTAACGGAACCAATCGGCGATTGACTTTAGCAGCCACACAGGTATTACCAATCCCTGAATGAATGGTGTAGGCAAAATCAACGGGTGTGGCACCTTTGGGCAACTCTAAAATCTGACCTTTGGGTGTAAATACGTAAATTTCATCAGGAAATAGATCGACCTTTACATTTTCAATAAATTCTAAAGAATTTCCGGTGCTTCGCTGCATATCCATCAAACGTTGCACCCACTCACGCGCACGAATCTGCGCATTGTTAAACTCAACACCTTCGGATTTATAAATTAAATGTGCTGCAATACCATGCTCGGCGACCTGCTCCATTTCCTTGGTACGAATTTGAACTTCCAATGGCACACCATAAGGTCCAAAAAGGCTTGTGTGTAATGACTGATAGCCATTGACTTTTGGAATACCAATATAATCTTTAAAACGATTCGGCAAAGGCTTATAGGTTTGATGCAGGACACCTAAAATACGATAACAGGCATCAATTGAAGGCGTGATAATTCTAAACGCAAATACATCGGTAATCTCTGCCAATGAAAGCTTTTTTTGCTTCATTTTTCGATAAATACCATACAAATGTTTTTGCCGTCCAAATACTTTTTCGTAGGGGATATCTAACTTATTTAAAGCCACTTTTAAATCATGTTCAACCTGCTGAGTCAACTCCCGCCGATGTCCTCGTGTTTTTTCTATCACTGCTTTCAAAACACGGTAACGTAGCGGATATAAAGCCTGGAAACCCAAATCTTCTAGGCTCGTATACATGGTATGCATACCCAGACGATTGGCAATTGGGGCATAAATTTCCAGAGTTTCTAAAGCGATACGGCGCATCTTTACTGCAGGCATTGCTCCTAAGGTCTGCATATTATGCAACCTATCGGCAAGCTTGACGATGATCACTCGAATATCTTTGACCATGGCTAAAACCATTTTACGAAAATATTCGGCTTGGGCCTGCTCTTGGGTTTCAAATTTAATTTGCGTTAACTTTGTTACCCCCTCTACCAAAGCAGTAACTTCAGGTCCAAATTTTTGAATTAGGGTTTCACGACGAACAGCAGTATCTTCAAAGACATCATGCAATAAGGTAGCCATGATTGATTGATAGTCTAAACACATCCGAGCAAGAATTAAAGCTGCAGCCACAGGATGAGAAATATAAGGTTCTCCAGAGCGGCGCATTTGATGGGCATGGGCCTCTTCAGCGACAAGATATGCCTGTCGACAAGCCTCAACGTGCTCTGGACTTAAATAACTAGAAAGTTCCTTTTGCAATACCTCGGCAAAATAATCCACCAAGTGCATCCTTATGTTGATGAGTTAGGAACAATTAGTCTTGATCTAAAATATCAGCTTTCACAAAACCTGCTGCAATTTCACGCAAAGCAACCACTGTAGGTTTGTCATTTTCCCAGTCGACCATGGGCTCAACACCGCTCAAGGCAAGCTCACGCGCACGTTTTGCGGCAACCATTACCAATTCAAAACGATTTTCTACATTTTCTAAACAATCTTCTACTGTAACTCGAGCCATTACCACACCTCTAAAATTAAAATTCCATATTTACATATTTTAACCAGTTGCCAACAAGAAAGATAGTAATTTACGCTCTCGTTGTATTTGAATGTTCTTTTTCAGACGCTCTGCCATGACAATCGCCTGCAACTCATGCAAGGCTACATCAAATTCTTTATTGACAATAAGATAATCAAATTCAGCAAAATGCTTTAATTCTGCGTGCGCTTGTTGCATTCTTTTTTCAATGACGTCTTGATTGTCTTGTTGACGATTTTGCAATCGCTCTCTTAATGTTTGCAATGATGGCGGCAATAAAAAAATGCTTACTGCTTCTGGAATAATCTTTCGAATTTGTTGCGCACCTTGCCAATCAATATCTAAGACGATATCTATACCATTTTCCAATCGCTCTTCAATTTGTTGCTTTGAAGTTCCATAATAATTATCAAAGACCTTGGCATGCTCCAAAAATCCATGCTGTTCCACCATGGATTCAAACGCTTGATGATTTACAAAAAAATAATCTTTTCCGTTTTTTTCCTTAGGCCGCGCAGGTCTTGTAGTATGCGATATTGAAAGTTCAATGTTTGACATTGATAAAATCAATTGATTGACAAGACTGGTTTTACCCCCACCAGACGGTGCAGCAACAATAAACAGCTGACCTATTTTTATTTTTTCACTACTCAACATTTTGGATTTGCTCTCGCATTTGTTCAATGAATACTTTCATGTCTATCACCAGTTGACTTATTTCTTTTAAATCCGTTTTAGAGCCAATGGTATTGGTCTCTCGATGTAATTCTTGTGTTAAAAAATCCAGACGTCGCCCATTATTTTTTTCATCGGCAATGACACGTTTCATCTCCGAAACATGGGTTGCTAACCGGTCTAGCTCTTCAGTGATATCAACACGCATCATCTGAACCACCAGCTCTTGCTCCAAACGCTGTGGATCGAACGTACCACTCATCCATGCATTGATTTTTTGATAAAGTTTATCTTTGAGTCTAGGCGAGGCATCTTGGGTCAGCTGCATGATCTGAGTGATATGTTCTTGCAGGTTCTCAAGCTTATCGAATAATATATTTTGGATAGCAAGACCTTCTTGTTGACGACAAGCAACTAAAGAAATGAGCGCTTGTTTAAAACCGTCGACAATAGTCGTCATTTCCAACTCAGAGAACCCGTGATTGTCATCATTCCAGATTCCTGGCCAGTTTAAAATATCGCTCGTATTTAAGGTATTTTGGATAGGATATTGAGAAGAGATGTTTAAAGACAATTCTACTAATTTTTCTAAAACCTTTTCATTAAGCATTGGTAATTTTGAAGTCGATTGGTTTTTAAACTGCAAACTTATCTCTACACGCCCTCGTGTCAAGTGTTTGGCGACGATAGGGCGCAACGTCGCTTCGATCGCGCGTATATTTTCAGGCAACCGATAACTTTGGTCTAGAAAACGATGATTCACAGTTTTAATCTCCCATATCATCACAAGCTCATCCAAACTGAGCTGTAATCGGGAAAATGCTGTCATACTATTCATCTCATTTCCTAAAAAAATAAATGACCGAACTATACCTTACTTTCGTAAAACTACCAACAAAATTTTGATATGCAATTACATTCGATTCAAGGTACCAATACCAAGCAACCCCAGTCCTTGTTTTAATACCCTTGCTGTTAAAGCTGCTAATTTTAAACGGCTTTTCTGAACTGCTTCGTCTTGACTCAGAATAGGACAATTCTCATAAAATGATGAAAACAATACTGCTAAGTCATACAAATAGGTGCATAATAAATGGGGACAGGCCTTATTTACCACTGCATCAATGGTTTCTGAAAACTTCAACAAATGCTTTGCTAAACTGTCCTCTTGTTCCATAAAAAGAGTGATCGGTTGTTGTAATTCGGTAACATCAATATTTGACTTAGCAAAAACACTACAGATTCGAGAGTACGCATACAACAAATAAGGTGCTGTGTTGCCTTCAAAACTAATCATTGTATCCCAATCAAAGACATAGTCTCCAATACGGTTTTTAGATAGATCGGCGTATTTGACAGATGCTATACCTATCACCTGTGCCATGTGTGCAAGCTCTTCTGAAGAATAGACACCTGGATTTTTTGATTCAATCAGCGCTTTCGCTCGCAGCTCTGCTTCATCTAAAAGGTCGGCAAGTTTAGTGACACCACCATCACGACTTTTATACGGGCGACCGGATGCATCAAGCACCATCCCAAAACCGATATGTTCTAATTTCATGTGAGGATCGGCAAACCCGGCCAAATAAGCCAGTGCAAACACTTGTTGAAAATGAAGCATTTGCCTGGCATCAACCACATAAAGAACACGGTTGGCATGCAAAGTCTCATGACGATAGCGAATAGCAGCTAGGTCCGTGCTCGCATATAAAAAACCACCATCTTTTTTCTGAACAATCAGCGGCAGTGGCTCATCATTTTTACCTTTAAATTCAGGCATGAATACACACTGTGCACCATCAGCAACCTGTATCAACCCCTTCTCATTTAGAAGATGTAAAATTTTTGGTAAATCATGGTTGTAAGCACTTTCAGCACGCACATTATCCGGGGTTAAATGCACACCCAGACGCTTGTAAATAGCATGACAGTGCGCCAACGATAGTTCAATAAATTGATGCCACATCTTAAAACAATGCTCATCGCCAGATTGTAATAAAACAACCCACTGACGTGCGCGTTCAGCGAAATGCTCTTCTTCATCAAAACGACGTTTTGCTGCTTTATAAAAAGTCTCTAAGTCATTGAGCTTGACATGCTGATGATCTTTTTGTTGCTCATCAGCAAAATGTGCCAACAACATTCCAAATTGGGTGCCCCAATCACCGACATGATTTTGTCGAATCACATGATAGGCTTTAAGTTCCAAAATATTTGCAATCGCATCGCCAATAATTGTTGAACGCAAATGTCCCACATGCATTTCTTTTGCCAAATTAGGTGAGGAGTAATCCACAACAATAGTTTCCGGCGATGAAACGGGTGCAATGCCATTATTTGGCGACGACCACATCGCTTCTAGCTGTTGTTGCAATACATTCTGATCGACGTGAAAATTCAAGAACCCAGGTCCGGCAAGCTCCACTTTAGCGATACTTGGGTGAGTAGGCAGTAAAGTTAATAATCGCTCAGCCATAACACGCGGTGGAATTTTCAGCATTTTTGCATAAACCATCGCAATATTACTCGAAAAATCGCCATGGGATTTGTCCCGAGGACGTTCAATCGTAAACTGTAAGGACGCCGGCAAGCTTAGCTGTTGTTCCTGAAATAAGGAAACCATTGCATGCTGCAATAGGTCTGCAATTTGTTCTTTTATCATCACAAAAAATCTAATTACTAAAAAATAGTGCTTTATTATGCCATGCATTGCACCTTTTAACCAAAACTTTATTCTTTTATTTTGGACTATAATTAATGGATATGAGATGCGAGAAATATGATGATCCACGATTTACGTTGGCAATTAAATAAGCCTGGTTTTATCGAACGAATGGGTTGTTATGATGTTTTATCGGCTATGATTCTTGAATATTTGGGATTTCAATCAGTATTTGTCAGTGGCTACGGTGTTGCAGCGAGTCTTTTAGGTTATTCCGATATCGGACATTGATGATGGCTATGGAGGCGCAGGCAATGTCAAAAGAACCATCTAAGAGATGGAACGTGCTGGTGCTGCTGCAAATCAAATATCACCAAAACGATGAACAAGATATTGATAAAGCAATTGAAAGAGTTCGAATATTTCATGAAATGGGCGCAGATGCGACTTTCATCGAAAACCAACCTACTCTTGATGCCATTAAAAAAATTGGTTCAACAGTTCCTGGTCATCAGATCATTAATGTCATTAACGGTGGCAAAACACCTATACTATCATCGGAGCAATACCACCAATTTGGCTTTAAAATGATTTTATATGCAACCGCCCCGCTCTACGTTTCTGCCTACGCGTTATTTGAAGAAATGCAAAACCTAAATCAAAGTCATCATTTATCAACCATTTCAGGCCAACGCATGACTTTAAAAGAATTCCAGTCATTTCTAGATCATCATTTTTTGAAATGAGCGCCCTTTCATGTGTTTTGATAACACCATAAAAAAATAATATAGATTTCATGATGATTTTCTAAGATAATTGGCATCAATCACGTTTATTTTTACTTCACTGAGGATCCACCATGCGCCCAAGTCACCGTGCAGCCAATCAACTGCGTAACATCCAAATTCATCGACAATATACCCCTTATGCTGAAGGCTCAGTCCTGGTTGAATTCGGTCAGACAAAAGTTTTATGCAACGCCTCCGTCGTCGATGGTGTGCCACGTTTTCTTAAAGGTAAAAATCAAGGCTGGATTAGTGCTGAATACGGCATGTTACCCCGGGCTACCCATACCAGAACTGAAAGAGAAGCAGCCAAAGGTAAACAAGGCGGCCGAACACTTGAAATTCAACGCTTAATTGGGCGCTCCCTTCGCGGCTGTATCGATTTAAAATATATAGGCGATTATACGATTAACATCGATTGTGATGTCATCCAAGCTGATGGAGGCACACGAACAGCATCGATTACCGGCGCTTGTGTCGCTTTATATGATGCCATTGCGTGGATGCTTAAAAATGAAAAAATTCGTAAAAACCCAAAATTTTCTTGGGTTGCTGCGATTTCAGTGGGTCTGTATCGCCAACAAGTGGTCCTGGATTTAGATTATGCAGAAGATGTGGTTGCCGAAACCGATATGAATATTATTATGAACGAACAAGGCCGTTTCATTGAACTTCAAGGCACTGCAGAAGATGGCAGTTTTGATCATGCGCATTTACAAGAAATGTTAAAAATAGGTCAAGAAGGGATTGAAGAACTGATTAAAATGCAAAAGCAAGCCGTTGGCTTAGAACTGCATCATGCCTGATATCAAAACCAATATTTTGCATATTCAACAAAATATTCACCGCCAAGACATCACAGTATTGGCGGTATCTAAAGCACAATCGATCGAAAAAATACGTGAAGCCTATTTAGCAGGTATTGATAATTTTGGTGAAAATTATCTACAAGAAGCCATCGATAAAATTGAAAAAATGCCGAATTGCCATTGGCATTATATTGGCCATATTCAAAGTAACAAATGTAAAAAAATATCTCAATATTTTAGCTGGGTACACACTGTTGATCGCATCGAGATTGCAAAACTTTTAGACAAAGCCAATCAGAGCTTACAAAAAACCCAAAATATTTGTATTCAAATAAATCTTTTTAATGAGCCACAAAAATCAGGCATTACACCTTTTCAAGTCAAACAACTGATCACAGAAATTCTGCACTTACCCCATCTCCATCTTCGCGGATTGATGACCATTTTACCCGATCATTTTACAGCCCCAGAACAATTAGAAGCCTATCAACAACTGACAGCGCTTTTAGTGGATCTTAATCAAACTTTAAATTTAAGCATGGATACACTTTCCATGGGGATGAGTGGTGACTATCTACAAGCCATCGCTGCTGGAAGCACGATGATTCGTTTAGGACAAGCTATATTTGGAGAAAGAACGTGAATATTAGAATGATAGGCTATGGTCGTTTAGCCAAAAGTCTGGCTACGATATGGCAGAAGTATCATCAACTGATAGTCTCATCGCCAACATTGGAGACCAAAACTTTCGAACATGGCATTCGTGCACTTTCCGATAATACTCTGCATCTTCATCAACAAGATGTGATTGTCCTGGCCGTGAAACCTAAACTTATCACCCACGTCTTAGATGAAATCAGCACACTACTTGCTCCATCGAGTCTTATTGTATCACTTGCTGCAGGGGTTACCTTGGATACTCTCAGACAACACATACCGCATCACAGTCAAGTGATACGCGCTATGCCCAATATTGCAGCGGAAGTGGGTCAATCTGCCACCTTACTTTTAAAATCAGAGAACTTAAGTTCACAACAATCTTTTATCATTGAACAATGCTTTCAACAATGTGGTCTTATCGAATGGGTGAGCAATGATGAGATTTTAGATTTAGGCACTATCCTTGCAGGCAGTGGTCCCGGATATGTATTTTACATGATGCGAGCCCTGCAAGAGAGTGTCACCTCATTGGGGATGCCAACAGATATTGCTAAAACACTTGTTCAACAAACCTTTTTAGGCGCAAGTCTTTTAGCCACGCATAAATCAGAGTCTCTTTTAGAATTGCAACAACAAGTCACATCACCCAAAGGGACCACTGCAGCAGCCCTTGAGGTATTTGATAAGTATCACTTAGACCAACAACTTCATGAAGCACTAAACGCAGCGTGGCAAAGAATTTTAGAGCTGAGAGGTCAACGATGATTTTGATTAGAAAATCAAAAGACAGAGGCCAAAGTGTTTTAGACTGGCTCGATAGCTATCATACATTTTCATTTGCCGATTATTATGATAGCCAGTGGATGGGATTCGGTTCTCTGCGCGTTATCAATGAAGACATTATCCAACCAGGCAAAGGCTTTGGCATGCATCCCCATCAAGATATGGAAATCATCACTTATGTCGTCCACGGTGCTCTAGAACATCGAGATAGCATGGGAAATAGCTCGATTATACGACCAGGTGAAATTCAACGAATGTCGGCAGGCACCGGAGTCAGGCACAGTGAGTTTAATCAGTCCCAAACGGAAGCACTGCATTTATTACAAATATGGATTATGCCTGAAAGCAAGGGGATACAGCCGGATTATGAACAAAAACAAATTCATAAAAAATTTAATCAGTTAACCCTATTGGCATCACCAACGCCAACAGCAGATGCCGTCATGCTCCATCAAAAGATGCATTTATATGCGGGTTATTTTCATCCCAATTGCCAATTTAATTA
>JAKFUY010000042.1 GCA_021732495.1 Legionellales bacterium
TTAATTTTTTCTGCTATTTTTAAGTCGCGACAAACTGCTGCAACCAATCCATGGTGGTCCATGACTTCTGTAGTATATTCATTTGTGGGACGTAATTGCATCCTGCACTCCAAACAACGTCAATCGAATTAATTCGAGGCAAGAATAGCAAATATTGCTCTAATGGGCTAGATGCCTAAATATTTCGCGGGAACATCGGATGATGATGCCCCAAAGTCTAATTTTTGGCTTACAGCTGCCAAAGTTATAGCCCTTACCGCAGTCGCGGCCCTTTGTCTGACATATGTTGGATTCACCATTGCCACTGTCGCAGGAGTAACTGGAGTTCCAGCGTTACCACTAGTGGCTTCGATTGCAAATCTTGCATTTGGATGGATGGCAGCTTGTGTAGCTGGACTTTTTGGGATTGCTGCTTTATCGATCTTCACTGTTCGTAGATATAGCGACGCATTGAATGGTGTAAAGATGTCAGAGAGGGATGTTGACCAACACGACAGTAGCTCAGACGATTCTGACCAAGAAGACTCACCAAAAAAGCCTGCTACCCCTCGTATACCTGGCCAAGTAGGATTATCTTATTATTCAACTTTAGCTACTAATGCTCAATTTGATAACTCATTATCTGCGCTCCCTTTTATGGCTGAGGATAGTGATGATGAACCTGACCTCAGAGCACCCGTAGTAACTCCCTCACTTGTAACAGCACCTGTCAGACCAGTGCCTGTCATCGGAACACCAGTAGCAGCTACTACAACTTTTCAATTCAATTCGTCTTTATTTGTTCGCAAACCACAAACTGACCTAACTCTCAGTGCCCCACTCCCGTCACCTTAATTATTAGACTAAGTTTAGGGTCGTATACCTAAAAACTGATGTATCTCCAACCCCCGATATTCGGGGGTTTTTATTTGGATTGTATTTGTTATGGAACCCATGTTTCATTACTTGTGATATTTCAGGTTCTTGCCTCGAGCAAAGATAATATAAACAACCTATTGAGTCACACCTGTAAAACGACATCAAGATAAAATAACTGTGTTTTGTATCTAGATATTGTAGATTTTCATTCTCTTGGTTTAAAAGATTCTCACTCGGTGCTATGGGGGTTCAAATCACTTCATGGCTGGGCTATCGTTGACCTTGATATTTGCCCCCCTCTGTTTAGGAGGGAGGTTCAAACTAAACTGCTTTCTGTTCTTGACCCTGCTTAATTTGCATCATTAAATTCTTCGCTGGAACAAAATTAGGATAATCGTGAACCAATTGATTTAAAGCTTGTTCTGCCATGTCCACTTGCCCATGATTCCATACATCCAATGCTGTCAAATAGCGTAACTCTGCATTACTCATATCTGGATGACCGGATTGGAAATGGCTTGCGGCATACTTACTGAGTTCAACAAAACGATTATGCTTGGGTTCGCCATTAGACATTTTATAGGTGTTAATTCTTTTTAAAGCTTCAGTTGCCCGCAAATCACCCAATTGCTGGGCTTTTTGATAATAGGAAATGGCTTGGGGATAATTTATCTGTGTTCCAATTCCTGACTCATTCATTAAACCTAAACGGTAAAAAGCCTCTGGCTGGCCTTTTTCAGAGGCCTTCTGATACCAACTTAAAGCCTCTTGTGCTGCTTCATGACTACCTTTATAAAGATTTAAATCACCTAATTCAAGCATTGCCTGAGGTGAGCCTGTTTGAGCCACCACTGCAAAATTGGTTTTCGCTTTATTTAAATCCATCGTGGTTCCCTTACCATATTGGTAAATTAAGCCTTGATTAAAGTAGCCTAAAAACTTTGAATACTGTATGGCTTGCTGATAAGCATAATTGGCATCCGTATATTGCTTATCAACTGTTTCATAGATAAATCCGAGATCCAACCAAGCCTGAGGTAATTTTTTAGCAGCACATTTAAACCAATATTTGGCCTGCTCATCATTGGCCGTGCCATTAAACTGTCCTAAATGATACATCGTACCTAAAACAAACTCAGCCTCAGGGTGATGCTGTTTTGCTGCCTGCAACAACCATTGCTCACCAAGTGCTGGATTTGCAGTACTTCCCAAACCATTCACCATCATATAGCCTACTTTCATCTGTGCTTGGGCATCACCTTTTTGTGCAAGCTTTTGAAAAATTTCTAAACTTTTTTGCTTATCCTCTTTTTTATCACTTAACATCAACTGATTGGCCAGTAAATGACTGGCTAAAAAGTTTTCCATATCAGCCGCTTTTTGTAAATTCTCTAAACTCGGTTGTTGGTGTTGATGGGCTAATACGGCTAAATTGAGATTCGCATATGAAAAACCGACATCTGCCGCTTTTTGTAAATACTCGGTTGCTTTGTCAGAAGTCGGTGACAAACTGCCCCAAACAAATCCACCAATCGGATGACTTTTAGCTTGCTTATACCATGGCATTGCCGATTGCGTATGCTCAGGGTTATTGTCCTGCCTATCAATCATTAAACCGAGTAGCAAAGCAGCTTCCTGGTTGCCTTTATTGGCATACTCCTGTGCGGTATTAAAAGCCCACTCACGACGCTTTAAATCTTTTGAGCTGGCCTCATGGAATGCCAAAGGTAATTTCGCTTGCTCAATGCCATTATCAACAGCCTGTCGATATAAGTCAGAGATCTCCTCTTGTTTTACAAGGCGTTCTTGTAATGCCAAAGTCGATAAAGACTCTCTGGATAACCACTCCGCCAAACGAAATTTCGCCATCCCAGAATCATTGACTGAAGCCAATCGATACATGTTTTTTGCCTGTTCGATATCAACTTTTAAGATTGGACGACCTGACTTGTTTTCTACCCCTTTTTCATTCAATAAACCAAAGGTGTACTCGGCATTGGTATTGCCTTTAAATGCGGCATCTTTTAAAAAAACTAATCCTTGTTTTTGAATCGCCTCATCTTCTGATGCAAGATCTAATAAAGCCAATTCATATTGCGCCCTCAATTCCAATTGATCCATGGCTTTAGAAAACCAGGCCCGAGCCTCAATGGGGTCTGCCTTCACTTGCACACCGAGCAGATAGCATTGTCCCAACATGAATTGAGACTCACCAACGCCTAAAAAGGCTTGTTGTTGAACGGTCTTAAACGCATCGGCAGTTAATTGATTGTCATTGCCTAAGGTATAATGGGGCGCTAAAATTTCAGGCAAAGGCACAGGACCTTTCATGCGCATCATTGCATCCAAATACTCGGTTAAGCCAATTTCATAAGGCTTAACCAAGGTGTAATTGGGTTTGAAAATATCTTGGACTTTTTCTGTAATGAATTTAGGTGCCACATTTAAATGATTGAGTAATAAAGCTTGTGGATTCTGCCAATCAAACCAAATCCCTTTAAGATGGTAGATGCCTTGATTAAAGTTTTTAGATTGACCTGCACTTAACCACCTTACAGCAAGCAGTTCTCTCGTTTTTTCAGCACTTTTTAAAACCTTCTTGCTTGCATCAAGCCAAAGTTGTGCTTTTTGTGGGTCGGCTTCAACCCCCTCTCCCTTGCTATAAAAATCAGACAATCGTTTTTGTGCTTCCTTATCACCTTGATCGGCAGCTTTTTGCATCCAGAGAAAGGCCGATTCGTGATTCGAAACTGAAGTCCCCTCTACAGCATACAATTCTCCTAAATATCTCTGCGCATCAAGATATCCTTTAGCCAACGCTGTTTTGAACGCTTGTAATGCCATATCCCATTGTTGAGTTGCCATAGCCCATTGCCCTTTTAAGACATAGGCAGGAAGATAATTCATGCTAATCGCTTGATTCAATAAAGTGCTAGCCTCATCCTTGTTTGCAGCAATGTTTTTTCCGTCATGCAATAACTTAGACTTCAGCAACAAAGCAGGTGCATAGTTTTTGGCACAAGCTTTATTGAGCCATAACCATGCCAATTGCGTGTTACTAGCGTGTTTAGCATCAAAAAAATGTTCAGCTAACGTTGTTTGCGCCAATGGATCACCAAGCTTTGCCGCTTCAATATAATATTTTCTGGCAATATCTTCATTTTTAGGCACACCAAGGCCATAGATATAAGCTGCAGCACAATACATGAGGGAAGGAATATCTTTAAGCTCTGCGGCTTTCTTAAACCATTTTAAAGCCTCATCGGAACGGTTGGTTACCAATAGTTCATAACGAGACATAAATTGCAAAGCAGGTAGATAATTTTGATTGGCAGCTAAAGTATAGGCTTCAATAGCTTTGGTATTGTTTTTTGGCAGACCATAACCATATAAATACATTTCAGCTAAAGCGAACTGACCATCTGGGTTTGTGGGGGCATGTTGTTGAAAAAAATCAGCTGCTTTTGCAAACTCTCCAATACGATAAGCATCGAGGCCTTCCTCCCCAAATGCAGACATTTGCCAAGTTAACAAACTCACCAAGACCACACTAGGTTTGAGTTTCATGATCATTCCTTTTGCATTCTTCATTTTATTGTATCCTTACTGAGGGATAATCCCATACTGAACCACTTCAGAAACGGCTCCAGCACGAGTATTTCCTTGAACAACCCAGAAATTGCCTCGATTATTCAAACCAAATTTGACCCGAGCAAACTCACATACTTTAATACTCTGCTTGCAAGAGGTCATGGTTCCAAGACTGCCATCATCAGCATGTAGTGCGCACAAATATTTGACTTTACTCTGACCAGTTGCCAATACCGCCCATTGTTTTGGGGCAATGGTATGATTTAAAAAGGTAGAATGGGCGGCATTATCTCCCACCATATGGTATAACTTTACAGGCTGAGACAACTGGTTGTAGAAAAAATACAATGATTGCTTGTCACCCACTGCATGCGGTTGAATTTCTAAAGTATCTAAAAGATAATTATATCCCACATCTCGACAACCCAATGGACGCCTCGAGGTGTCTTCGACTTTGGTCAAATCAGTTCCTTGAAGTACCACTTCAGTTTCTTTGATGGGTTTTTTATGTTTAATAGAGGCATTGGCATAGCTGCCAATGCATATGAGGGTAAATATTATCCATAACCTGTTCATTGCCACCCCTCCAAAAAAATGATCCTTATTTATTTTGTAAGCTGTTTTTAAAAAAGATGCAACTTTAATATTATTATCTACAAATGTCGTACTGGTTTTACAATCACCAATGTTCCTTTTTGAGCGTTCTTTTCAGAACACATTTCCACAAAATTATGATTTAACCATTTAGCATCTTCCGTAAACATTCTAATACAGCCATGGCTCGCTCGATAACCAGGGATGTCATCAGCCCCATGTAAGGCAAATCCCTTATGGAAAAACATACAATATGGCATTTTGGCTCCGCCCTTGCCGATAGGAAATACATCGGATACGCATTTTTCATTTTCCATATTAAAGACTCGAAACATTCCGGTCAATGTCAAACAAGATTTAGCGCTATCTGAGCATTTTGTGCTACCAGAAGCAACAGGCCCCCATTTCACTAAATTGCCTTGAGCATCATAAGCACCCCAAGCCAATTTATCTTGATCGACGACAATTTGTTTTTCATCTGGATTTATTTTTTTAGCAAATGGTGCAAAATCCAACGCATCGGAAGTCGCTAACTTATCGGGCACAGCCAAGGTCTTGCCTGCCCATAAATGATTATAGGTGCGATTGACTCTTTGAACGATATCACGTTGCTTTTCATCTGGGAATAAACTCGCCCAGCTTTGTCCTGACTCGACTTTGATACAATGGAATCCTGCAGACTCACATAAGCCACTGGCAAAATACTCTGGCTTATTTTCAGCATACGCTGAAACACTAAAAACACCAAAGGCCATAAACAACACATTCATGTACCTTTTCATTTTTTGCTCCTTAACCGGGAAAATTTTATCTTCTTATATTTATTATCGGCAGATACTAAAAAAGCTTAAGTATCTTTTGAGAGTTTTTTGCATTCCACTCTATTTAACTACAAAGCGTAACACAGGCTATCAAACAAGGCCTACTTTTTTACCTAAGGTGTCGCTCAATTACAAATGTTTATTAGACGTCTTACTATCAACAACTCCCTGCTGATTGTTTAAAAATGCTTTTAAAGCCCAGCTAATCACTGGAAATGCTAAAGCATCCCAAGGAATTTCATCTTGTTCAAACAATAAAACGTCGCTACTCTCAAAGCTTTTTTTGAATTCAGGTTTTGACATTGTAGCGGCATAAATGATATGAATTTGATTGATGGCCGTCAGAGAATAGGTTCCAATCAGATGTGAAATATCGATTTCGGCATATGCTTCTTCATAAGCCTCGCGCCTAGCACCTGCCTCCAAAGACTCGCTATTTTCAAGAAAACCAGCAGGATAAGTCCATAAACCCAACTGCGGTTCAATCGCTCGCTTACATAATAAAAACTTATTTTCATAGGTGGTCACGGCACCCACAATCACTTTAGGGTTTTCATAATGAATCGTTTGACAATGGGCGCACACTTTTCTATGTAAAGTTTCATTTCGGGGGATTACAAATACAATGGCTTGTTGTCCGCATTTGCTACAGAAATCCACGCTCGCTCCTTGAGTTTTTTTCATTTAAATTTAGCCTTATTTGGCCATATAAACCGTTGATAAAATAAATAATTCAGTAAAGACCCCCACACCATACCTGCAAACATCACGCCATTTTCAACCGCTACTGACGCATGAAAACAGTAAACCCCCAGGCGTAACCATTGGGCTTGCACTAAAAGCATCACAAAAGAATAACCCATAAATAACGCGCCTTTACCCGTCCACAAGGCAGAAAGGGGATGATTGGTTTGCGAAAAGGTCAAGCGTGCATGGGCGTAGAAATTGGTAATTACAGCCAATAAAATGGCCCATTGAATAGCCCACACGGGAGAACACCATAACCGCAACAGATTAAATGCCATAAACTGCACCAGCACTCCAATGCAACCGACAAAGCATAAGCGAATATATTGAATACACATCGCCCAAGTCACTTTTTTTATCATTAGGACGAACTTCCATGAAAATGATCAAATATTTTTTTTGCCAAATCATATCCAATACCCGGCACTTTTGCAATTTCTTCAATCGAGGCTCTGGCCAATTCTCGCCCCCCCCCAAAACGCTGTAACAATAATTTATGACGGGCTTGACCAATTCCATCAATAGCCTGCAAACTTGAACCCATCGATTTTTTCTGCCGCTGTTGGCGATGTAAAGTGATAGCAAAACGATGCGCCTCATCACGAATATGTTGCAAAAGATGCAACCCTGAATTATCAGGCGGCAAAGTCCATACTTTATCATTGCAAGCCATGATTAACTTTTCCCAACCCGCTTTTCGTGAGGGACCTTTAGAAATACCTATCACAGTCATTCCCTCTAGCATTAATTGTTGCAATACCTGTTTGGCAACTGCGACTTGACCTTTACCTCCATCAATTACGACCAAATCTGGCCTTAACTCTGGATTTTTTAAATACACTTGACTGCGTCTTAAAAGCACTTGCCGCATAGCTGCATAATCATCACCTGCAGTGACACCTTGGATATTGTAACGGCGATAATCTTTTTTTACAGGCCCCTGTCTGTCAAAAACCACACACGAGGCAACGGTGGAATCACCCTGGGTATGACTAATGTCAAAACATTCCATGCGATCGAGCTCAGCTAAATTTAAAAACGAGGACAAGGCTTTATATCTTTCTTGGAGCTGATTCAAAGAGGAATGATGGCTTTGCATGGCCTGGGCCAAATTGTGTTCTGCAAAAGACAGCCAATCTTTTTTCTGACCACTGCTCGGTTTATGAAACCGACAATGTCGAGAGCCATCATCTTGTAATAAGGTGAGCAATATCTTGGAATCACGAACACTTCGAGAAGTGACAATCATAGGCGGTATCTGAGCGGGATGTTCAAAATAATAGTAACTGATAAAATAGGAGAATAATGCTTGCCAAATATCATCTTCATCACCATACCAATCCATATTGGCAATTTTTGGGAAAAAAGTATCACTGGCCAGCACCTTGCCATCTCTAACGACTACCCGAATAATACCGGCAACACCCTTGTCAAAACGCACCACCACGACATCTAAATCACCTTGAATACTAATCATGGCCTGCTGTTCTTGTACCATTCTTAAATTCTTGATTTTATCTCGCCATAAGGCAGCCTCTTCATACGCCAATCGAGAGACTGCTTGTTCCATACGCTGTTGAAACTCCGTAAATAAATCTTGTTGTTTGCCTTGCAGAAACAATAAGGCTTCTTGAAAGGTTTTTTGATAATCCTGTTGACTAATCAACTGTACACAAGGGGCACTACAACGCTTGATTTGATATTGTAAGCAAGGGCGCGTACGATGAGCAAAATCAGTATCTTGGCAATTTCTTAACTTGAAAATCGTTTGTAACAAATGCACTGTGGCATATAAATTCGAAGCATTGGGAAAGGGCCCAAAATAATGCCCTTTTTCGGGCTTATTTTTAAGACGAATCGCCTTCATTCGTGGATAAGGATGACCTTGTTGGATGTAAATATAGGGAAAAGATTTATCATCGCGCATCAAGATATTATACTTCGGGCGAAGTTGGTTAATTAAAGTGCATTCCAGCAATAAAGCTTCTTTTTCACTTCGAGTGACTGTGATTTCAATATGATGAATTTGTTCAATCAAAGCCTTATTTTTTGCGCTTTGTTGTTGACCCGTAAAATAACTTCGTACCCGATTTTTAAGATTTGTGGCTTTCCCAACATAAATGATCTTCCCTTGTGAATCTATCATTCGATAGACACCAGGTTCGGCAGTGATATGTTTTAAAATATTTTTAATATGTGCAGAAGTACTCATGATTCACAAAATGAATCATCACGACCTTCAACGATGGAATGCTGCAATGCCAAACGGGTTAACTCGACATCATTTTTGACTCCCAACTTAGCAAACATTCGATAGCGATAACAGTTGATAGTCTTCGTACTTAAAAACAGTCGTTTGGAGATTTCAGGAACAGTGACTCCGCTGGTAATCATTAACATTACTTGCATCTCTCTAGCAGATAATATCGTAAAAGGTGATTCTGCAACCGGCTCTAAACCTTTCATCGCCATTCGTTGTGCCAATTCTGAGCTTAAATAACGTTCCCCACGGTACACTCGACGAATCGCTGTGGTCATTTCATCTAAACTCGATTCTTTGGTTAAATATCCCATCGCACCGAGTTGTAGGACCTTACTTGGCAAGGGCTCCATTGACAATGAAGATAGGGCAATAATTTTGATGGATTTGACTGAATGTTTTAAACGACGAATAACCTCCCAGCCATCAACGCCAGGCATTTTCAAATCCAATAAAATAATATCAGGCTGGTGTTTTTTAACACAAAGCAAAGCATCTTCACCATTCTCAGCTTCAGCAACGACTTGAATATCGTCTGTTTCTTCTAATAGACGTCTTATCCCAATACGCACTAATGCATGGTCATCCACAACGAGCACTTTTATCAAATAAATCTCCCCGTTAAACCCAATAATGCCTATAAAAGACACACCGATTTTAACAACTCTCCTTGTTTTTGACAATCATTATTCATAGTAAACAGTCATGACTCAAGAAATAGTCGCCCTCAAAGATGAAAACCTCCAATTTATTGACCCAAAAGAGAGCGATTTGTTACAATTCTACTTGAACAACCCTCTACATCATCAGGCATGTGAAGAGCTTGCTGATTGGTTATCATCACTGGATATTGAACTTAACGTCATGGAAAGCACTGGCATTTTCTGGAAAAAAGAGGCTATGGTTAGCGCGATTAGCTCGTTATGGACTGCTCAAAGGTAGTTTTATTCCACCTAAAGACTTGCGCCAGCTTCGAATTATTGCACGTTATCGTACAAAGCTTACTGGAATGCTGGCAAATGAAAAAAATAGATTACACAAAACGCTTGATGATGCTGGTGTTCGATTAGGTCTGGCGTGTCTGCAACAGAAATTATATCAGGATTAGTGGAAGGAAAGCCCATTGATGAGTTACTCGCCTCTATAAGGAGTCGATTAAAAAATAAAAAGGAGAATTTAAGGGCGGAACTGAAATGTTCAGCTAATTTTCTTGTGACCATTGATTTTCACTGCTCCATTTTTTAGGTATCGGACTTTGGTGAGATAAAGCAGATGCCAGAGGATAAAGAAAAGATTGAAGCTCGCTAATAATGTCTTGAAATTGTACTGGAATATGCTCTTGATTTATTCGTTTAGCAAAGGCTGTCCACTGAATTTGTTTGGCTTTTGTAAATCTCTCTGTAAATGCTTCAATTTCAACGGGTATTGTGGTGCTACGGTTATCAAATGTTAGACGAATGGCTTCGGCAATAACGGATTCCTTGCTATAAGCAATCAACTCTGGTGCTGGAAGATAAGGATAGTTGGCATAACTGATTCTTCAGGAAGCGGATAAACAACATCACCAAACCCGATATCAATTTGCATATGAATTTTTGCCTTATCCAGACAGCCTTTAAAGAGTACTCTTATTCCATGGTAATCAGCATCCTCTTTAATCTGCTCTGCTTGCAGCGTGGCCGCATCAAAGTTAACTCCATCTTCGATTACATCTACGAAAAGTATTTCTTTTATTTGTCAAATAATATTTTCTGCTTTATTACTTGTTTTCCCCAGCATATCAATATCCATGGTTGGTCTTGATTCAAGCACATTCCAGATTCTTAGCATTAATGCCCCCTTTAAGACGAATTTATTTTTATGCTGAGATAAAGACAGACGATAAAGAAATCGCTCCATTGCGTAATATTGCAGGATTTCATTAAATGGTTTTTGAATGATTTAATAAGCGTTGCCGGAAAGACCCCGCACTATTTTTAATAGATTTCATATTATTGCTTCCAGATAGGGTGTAATTGCTCGTTCAACTCTACAGATTTTGGCATATTTAAGGATTTTATTTAGATCAAATTCTTTTCGTTTGCGATAAAGTTTTATAGCTTCCAGTACAATATCCATGCCTATTTTATTTCTGTATTTAAAACAATCTACAAGTGTTTTTTCAGGGGAGTAAATTTTTATACTCACTTCATCAATAATGTGTTCTTGAATGCCTGATTGATAAGCTTCTCCTGAGAAACGATAAGCTTGTGTAGGAGGATAATCAATGGAAGGAAGATGCGCCTCTCTTGGTACGGCTACAGAGATAATATGTGGAATTTGAGTTGTTAACTCGTGATACGACAAAGCAGAGGTAAGACAAATAACCGCATGAGGTGCACGAAGGCTGACTGCAACCAGATCTTGATTACTGAGTGAGGGTAAATTGGTGAGCCGATATAGCCCTCTACTAATTTGCTCAATGATACCTTTATCTCTCAGGGAATAAAGCATATAACGAGTAATACCATGCTTTATGGCATCACTCATCTTGAGTTGCCCGCCATATTGATGAAATATTTCTTCGGGATTTTTATTTGCCATAATCAGACAAATCCTATCCACTTATTTTTAATTGATTAGATTATGTCTGAATTCTGCGAGATAAGCAAATGAGACAGAAACCATTTTGTTGAGTTATACTTAACCAAATTTTGCCAGGTTAATGAATGGGTTAAGAACATTTGCCAAAAACCCAAAATCAAATATTTAAATTGTGGGCATCGTCAATTTACTCCAGTGCAGGATGCAGTAACTCACTGGCATTTACAAGATCATGCTCATAAAGGTGATGCGTTTCTCATGGGGAACTGCCCTAAGCTTTTGGATGAAACCTGCTATTTTCTTGCAACTGATTTCGATAAAACTAGCTGGGAGGCAGATGCTATTGCTTTTTTCAATACCTGTCATCGAATAAATTTACCCGCTGCATTAGAGCGGCCTCGCTCAGGGAACGGCGCTCATGTCACGTAATAATGAAAATAGTACCTTTATCGATGAGCAATTGGATATTTGTTTTTTTGGAAAGCAGAGAAAAGCTTAATGAGAGTTTTACTGTTGAATGTAAAGTCTATCAAGACCCACAGTTCTCTTATGAGGAATTAGTTGTTAAAAAAAATGCTCCGCGATGGATTCGAATGATAAGAAAGTATTCCTAGACGTGTTTTAATCATACACCCGAATGACTGATAACTATTAATATTGGCTTGCTTTTTACATGGTAAATTAACATGTTGTATCTTTATTTTTAAGCGCAATAGGAGCATCTGGCTCATACAAGGGGGGAAACATACCTAATTCATGTACTCTTGATAAAATGTGAGCAAAATCCAAGTCAATAATTTGCTGTAATACCAAGAAATCTTTAATCACAAAATACAACGGTTGGATACGGTCAATACGATAAGGGGTTCTCAAAATAGACACGGGATCAAATTGGGCACGCAAGGAGGCATCTGAAGTCAAACAAGAGCGGGTTTCTCCATAGGAAGACAATATGCCACCCCCATAAATTCGCAGACCTTCATCAGTCTCAATCAAACCAAATTCAATCGTAAACCAAAATAATCTTAGAAAAGCATTCCAATCTTGCTTAGGGAAGGTTAGCGCAATTTGTGCATACTTTTTTATAAAATTGGCATAACTCGGTTGTGTTAACAAAGGGACATGGCCAAATAGTTCATGAAAAATATCTGGCTCGGTAATGTAATCCAAATCGTCTTGGCTGCGAATAAATGTCGCTACTGGAAAATAACCCTGACTTAATAAAGTAAAAAAAGCTTCAGAAGAAATGACCGCAGCCACAGGCTTGACTTGCCAATCACTCAGTTGCTTAAGCTGCTCGTTTATCTGAGGGATTTGCGGAATATGCGTTCGGGTCATTTTGAGCAATTCAAGACCTGAAATATACGTATTAACCGCTCTTCCTGGTAAAATTTTTTCTTGTCTGGTGTACAAACATTGCCAAATCTGATGCTCTGACAAAGTATAATCCACAACGTCGTTCTCATCGGGCTGATGAGCCGTATATCGACTTACAAATTTCATTTTAAGCTCGACTGGGAAGCGATATCTTTAGTCTATCACTGTGGAAATCGAGTTGGTATGCTTGCTCGTAATTTTTCTATGGAAATGACTTGTTGCCCCGTTTGTTTTGCAAAACGCGCTCGCCAGGCTTGTCCGTAAATCACCTCATAACTCACTGGCCATTTGCATTCAAGCGTAGGATAATCTTTTATATCCTGGCAATGCACACCTTGAGCCTGCAATGCCGATTGCAACTTCTCCAATGAAGCATAATGTAGACACAAATCTTCTCTATCCATCACTGGATCTAAAAAGTCATGTTTTACTAATGCATCACCAATATCATGCAAATCCAAAAAACACTCGACCTGGGAACCTGCTAAACGAAGCTCTTTAAAAGTATCAGGCCCTAGAGTACTAAACATTAGACAGCCTTGGGGTTTTAATACACGAAAACATTCATCAAAGAATGCTGTCATCTCCGGCAACCAATGGAGCACTTGGTTGGAAAAAATAAGGTCCACAGACTCAGACTGAAAAGGTAAAACCATGGCATCGGCTTGAACGAATCGGCTTTTTTGCCATAATCTTTGTTTTTTTTGAGCCATGTGTAACATCTGCGTGGAACAATCAAGCCCTACCACCAAAGCATCAGGATATTGTTTTTTTAATACCCGGGTAGAAAACCCTGGACCACATCCCAAATCCAGCACCACTTCTGGCTTCATTTTTAAATACTGCAGGCGCTGCAACATGCGTTCAGCAATTTCATGCTGCATGATGGCATGTTTTTCATAATCTCTGGCAACATTATCAAAAATCTTGCGCACATTCGATAAAGCATTCATGATAAAACCCCAACCTTGCCGGAACGATGGATACCCCTAAAAATGCTAAGTATACCACAATGTTTTTTTTTACCCAGAATATGCTTGATTTGCCAAATGACAACGCAGTATCAAGCGCCCATTTGTCCTTGCTGCGAAAAACACATTCAAGTCCTCAAAAATGCGTGTCGCTGTTGTGCAAAACCGACAGCATCCAAGGATATTTGGTTTTGCAATCACTGTCGCCTTGGAGGTCAAAATATACATCACCTCTATGTGCCCTATGCCTATACTGAGCCATTAAAAACATTAATTCATCAGTTCAAATTTTATGAAGGATTGGATTTGGTGCGTTATCTAGCTCATAAAATAATAGAAGTCCTGCCCGATGAAGCGCTAAAAACCCAAGCACTGGTACCAACCCCCTTACATCGAAGTCGATTATCCCAAAGAGGCTTTAACCAAACCCTATTATTAGCAAAAGTGTTATCCAATGAACTTCGTATTCCTCTGCGACCTGATCTATGCATTAAAAAAAAACCAACCTCAGCCCAAGCCGAACTTTCAAAAACCCAACGCAACCAAAATTTATCCCATGCCTTTCAATGTATAGACAATGATTTTCAACACATCACTATCATTGATGATGTTGTCACAACGGGTTCAACGCTAGGTGCGATTGCTCAAGGTTTTCAAGAACTAGACGTGAGAACTGTTGATGCATGGGCCCTCTGTAAAGCTTAAAAAAATTTAAAGTTTCATTACAATCTGCCGATAACTTATATAGAAAATATTTAAGGAGAATATGATGGAAATCATTTTTCATGGACAGCAGGACTGGGAAAAAATCCAAGAAAGCTTGCAAGGCATTATTCAAATGCTTCATGATCGTTATCACATTAATGAACTGCGAGAGATTCATTTATCGCTGACGATGGTTGATGAAAAAGGTTTTGATGTCGAGTTGGTCGACAGTGAAACCGATGAGGCCTATCGTGTCATGGAAGTCTTTCGAAACAATCAAGAGTATTTGCGCATGAAACAAGGCCAACCCTTAAGTCTAGTGGTGGACAACACCAAAAACACTGACGTCCAATAAAGACAATTCGAACAATAAGAAACTATTTTGGATAATATATTCTCTTTTATCCGTTTTCATGAGAATATAATTATACCTGTTCAAGGAAAAATGGACTCCGAAATGAACAACACACTCGAGACCTCTTTACGTCATGCCGTGGCACTCTCCCAGAAACAACCAAGTTCAAACGATGATATCGCTTTATCTCTACAACAAAATGCCTTCTCTCATCTTGATTTAATTTCCCAAGCCCAAGGGTTGATAGGTGGGCTAAAAGATAATGCTGCACAACATAAACAAGCAATTGCCATGGCCATTGAAGGCATTCAAATCGCATATCATGTGTTATCTTCTCAAATTCAAGAAGCCTCTTTTCAAAGAAAACAGCTGGTTGATGAATGTGAGAACTATCTAGCAACCTTTGTCATCAACAAGGATCAAGAAAAAGAGGCGTTTTCCACAGAAGAATTGGCCATTCAATACTATTGGGAACTGATTCAAAAAGAATGCAAATCTTTTATCAGCTACTTTGGCATCCAAAGTCAAACACAAGCCCAAACCCCTAAGATTTCCCGCTTATCAATCATGCCCTATTTTAGGATGAGCCAAGCCTTGCCCCAAAAAAGCCTCATTTTATCGGCTCTTGAACAACATCAACATGCTATTTATCTTTTTTTAAAAACAAGTTTACCCAATGATGCGTATTATGGTGACTATAAAAATAGCTCCAGCTTCTTTTTAAAAATGGAAAGTTTTTGGCAAAGCCACAATTATCTCAACCGTATTCGAGCACCTTTATTTATTATCAACTCACTTGCAAATTTGTTGTGGAATCTAGAGCATCCTGTCGATATCAATACTGGTATTTCGATGACATTGTCAGAAAGTATTGCCAGCTGTAAAAAAGCCGCATCCTTTTTAAATCAGTTGCTTGATGGCTATGAACACTCCCTGATGAGTCAAATGGACTCACAAAAACGCCTCAAAAGTTATCTATTTCAAATTGAACTTTATATTAAAAGTCTGCAATCTGCTTTTGAATATGAAAGCCTCCATGAATTGAATATTAAAGATGTGAGCAGCAGTATGCACCGGGCACTGCGTATCATGATCAAAAATATTATTGAACTGATGTATCAAGACCAAAACGCTTGTGAGCATATCGTTGGACAATTGATGTACTTAGGTGAATTGTTAATGCATTCTCCAAATTTAGTACACAAAACGTTTCCACAAGCATCAGTGATTGAAGCATTAAACCCTATCCCTTGCACCCTAATGGATATGTTGATTTTGTTTTGTCATCACAAGCCACAACAAAGAACTGAAATAGTTGAACGCTTGAGCCTAGATCCTAAAAAAGAAATCGATACTGAGTTAGCAAGAGTATTAGAAAACATCGATAACAAATTCCTCGCGCCTTTCGAAGTTATCGCTTTAAAAGACGAACAGACAAGTTGTTATAGAACCTCCGAGCAACAAGTCACCATTGCTAAACAGTTTATCCCATTGATAACCATGATCATGGCCTCTTTTGCTTGCTTTGATGATACTCGCACAACTGCACACATCGAAAAAAAAGATATCCTCTCAGATAAAAAACAACGTGAACTCATTTTGAAAAATGCAGAGGATAACACTTACTATCAATCAGACATGTCTATACTGTTAAAAAATCATAGTGCGAGCTTAGACAAGCTTTTAAAAGCGCAAAATCAGATGCTTAACCTTACCCAACTCATGGACGAAATTGGAAGTTTAATCATAGAAAACCAAATATTATTACAACTCAAAGAATTTCAACACATGGTATTAGATTGTCTCAAACGAACCTGTAAAGCCTATAATGAATTGGGAATAAAACTCATTGATATTGAAAAATCCATTCATCATGACGACACCATTCTTCGCAATGAAAAACGTATCATCCAATCACTGTTAGATGATCTTACAGATACTATTGATACTATTAAAAAGTTAATTGGCGATCTCAGTACTGCGATGACATGTCCGGGCTTTACCGAAGAACAAAAACTAAACATGCTTGAAAAAACGGTGAGTATCCAAGAATTATTTGCACAAATCTTTCATGGACCCATCAAAGTGGCTCATGACGTATCGATTCAACAATGGATAAAAGATAAACCACCTTCACCAAAACCACGTCTTATAACAACGCCACAACCAATTGAAAATCCAGAAATAGTTTTCCCTTATCGACCAGTCCTGTACCTCATTGGCGGACTCATTGCATCAATTACTGCTGTGAATTTTATTTTTTTTGCCTATTCTCTCATACCCTGTTTCATCTTATTAAACTCAGGAATGCTGGCATGTTATAAAGGATTTACAGATCTTAAAAATCATGGATTTTTTAAAACGCAAATACCACTACAACAGATACCAGCAAGTCCCTCCCCTGTTTAATATTACGGAGCTGCTCTGGCGGCAGCTGGGTTACCACCAGCAGCTGGTAAGTGTTCACCACTTCCTGAAAATACTCCCAATACTGCAGTACTGGCAGGCATCGCCAATGCCTCTGCTGGAGCCTGTCTCAAAAGCTCTTGAGGTAAGGAAAATAAATATCTTTTATCGAGTTCGCTGATTAAATTAACTGCGGCAGCATGTTCTTTTAATCCCTCAACAAAGGCATGAACGTTTTTAGCACCAGCATGTTGTTGAATTTCAAGATTTAAACCACAATTTTTTAATAATGTTAACGCTCTCCCACTTCTTGACATTATACCTTCAACAAGACTTGTTCCTGAAAGCTCTAGTAATTGAAGGTGACGATGCAAAGCATGAATATCAGGTTGCTCTAAACCTCTAGAAAGCCACTGTAAACATCCATCAACATTTTCTTTTGAATTGAGATAAACCTTGCCACCATCATCTCTTTTGGCATGATCACTTATAAAACAGAGTTTACCAGAAGGTATAATTTCGCAAGCTGTCGATATAGCCTCTCTCCTTTCATTTGTGACACAATTCCATTGGGCTTTTTCATCTCTAAACCCATCCATTCCAGCATCTTTTAATAAATTTAGTACACAGCCTTGTTTTGCTAAACGTATTTTTTTCTTTTGAGTTTCTATTTCAGAGGAATTAGACATATCAGCTAATTGCGCCATCAATGGAGCAATATTTTCCCCTATTTGATCATGGATCGTACCAGCACGAAGGACTGCAAAATGACCCAAGCTTTTACCCGATTCTGCATGAATTTGATTGATAAATGATGACATCTGCATTTTTTTTTCCACAGTAATCGCCTTAAAATCAATAGGACCATAACCTTTTACTTTGGCATCTTGTTCAATGAGAAGTTCTATCACATCGGTTCGACGCAAGGCACAAGCAAGCATCATTGGCGTCATGCCATCATGATCAGCCATGTTATAATTCTCATCAGTCATAAGTTGTTTAACCAGCCTCTCTGGTGCAAAGACTTTTATTGCCAACAAAAGAGGTGTTTTTCCACTTCTGTCTTTTATTTGTAAATCAATTGGCATACCATTTGTTTTAGCTTCTGCAAGAAAGCATTCAACGCCTGGAAAATTCTCATAACTGAGTCCATGATGCAATGGCGTATTGCCCCATTTTGAAAACTGAGACACAACAGAACTTTCACAAAACCAATCTTGATTCGGATTAATCGCTAAGGCATTTTCTTTTTCTTCTTTAAAAAAGCTTGCAATTTTTCTACCCTGCTCTCTACTGTAAGGCTTTTCCATGAAACGATGCCACTCTGTTGGTTCATGGCTCATACCATAACTTAGGCTTAGCATCTGTGATAAATTTCTGTTATTTACCCCATGAAGTGCGAACAATGCAATGGAAGAGTCTTTTTTACTAGGCCCTGTTGCAAATTGAATTTTTTCATCTAAGCGGACATTTAATCTGTCAAATAATTTTTTGATATCTTCAAGTGTTTTTTCTTCATGTGCTAAGAAGGAGAATACAGGAATTTTACCCTGCTTAAGTTCACATGTTATATCATGAAGCGTACATCGTTTGACAATATTCACTAATGTTTCTTCAGTTAATCTTTTATCAAGCATCTCTATGTCCCCGTTAGAAAGAAAAAATTTTAATGCATTTTAAGTACAATGAATTTATCGAGCTTTTTTGTTACATCAGTTCGCTAGATAGTTACAAATGAACATCTAAGTATCATTAAAGGTATAAATTTTACCTTTACTGCCCTATAAGTGTCAACATGTATTTTTAATAACCTTCTCTACAGAAAATAGGGTGAACAATTGACCTATTTATACACTATCGAAAATTAAGTAAATGCGTTAAAATACTAATTTTAATGATCGTGGAATTTTGACTTGTTCGTTGTAATTGGTCTTAACCAACAAACACCTTTGGCATATCGTGAACAAATTGCGATTCAATCCGCAAATTTGTCAGCATCCATTTGCCAACTTCACCAATTGTCTGGCATTTTTGCTTGCACCGTTCTGTCGACCTGCAATCGCACCGAAATTTACGCCGAAACCACTGATCCGGAAATATTATTAACTTGGTTTAAAAATCATCACACTCATCTCTGGGAGCACCTTGAACCCTATCTGTATGTTCATACCGAAATCGATGCTTTAGTGCATGCCCTCCATGTGGCTTGTGGTTTGGATTCCATGCTTTTAGGTGAGCCCCAAGTGTTAGGGCAACTCAAGCAAGCTTTTCATTTGGCCATTGAGCTTGGCACTATCAATGATGCTTTACGCAATTGGTTTGAGTTTATATTCCAAATGACGAAAAAAATTCGCACACAAAGCGGCATCAGCGAGCACCCCATTTCTGTAGCCTCAGTTGCAGTCGATTGTATTCAACAGCATATCCCTGAATTAGCCAGCCAAAAAGCATTGATTATTGGTTCAGGCGATACCGCAAGACTTGCTGCTATCCATCTGCAAGAAAAAGGCTGTCATCAATTTTTAATCACCAGCCGACATATGGAAAATGCACTATCACTGTCTGCTCTGTTATCAGGTACCGCTATTCCCATTACCGAACTGAATCATTATTTACATCAAGTTGATATCATCATCACAGCCACTAGCTGCCCCTTTCCATTTATCAGCCGAAATGCTATCGAAACGGCATTACATCAACGCCAACATCAACCCATGGTATTGGTTGATTTAGCCGTGCCTCGTGATATTGAAGCCGATGTGGATGAGCTCCCCCATATTACCTTAATTAATATTGACCATTTACAACAAATACAAGCCCATCATCAAACGGAGAGGATGCGCGCAGGTCAGATTGCCAAGCAAATGATTTTAGACGCTATTGATGTGTATGATAAAAAACAAAAATCACTACAGGCACAATCTCTAATTAGTGATTATCGTTCTCATATGAAAACCTTGGCACAAACAGAAATTGAACGCGCGCATCAAAAACTATCTGCAGGTCATTGCCAATTTGAGGTCATTAACGAACTATCTGAGCGTTTAATTCAAAAAATCATTCACCATCCTACAGTGGGCATGCAACAAGCAGCAAGCGACAACCGACAAGATTTGCTAGAGCTAGCCCATTATTTATTTAACCCTCATCGCAACGATACGGTCACCTCATGAAAAAAAGTTTATTAGAAAAATTCATTCAAATGTCCGAGCGACTAGAAGAACTTCAACATCTTCTAAGCGATGGTGACACGATTAAAAACACCCAAAAATTTCAGCAATTTTCTAAAGAATTCGCTCAGCTCGAACCGATTGTTGAACGCTTTCAAAATTATCAAAAACTACAAGCTGAATGGGAGACATTGGAGCTGATGCTGCAAGATGAAGATAGAGAGCTTCGTATACTAGCAGAACAAGAGTATCCCATCCTAAAACAAAAGCTAAATGACATTGAAGACGCTTTACAATGGGATTTAATTCCCCCAGATCCCAATGATGAAAAAAATGTGTATTTAGAGATTCGTGCTGGAACAGGTGGCGATGAGGCGGCTATTTTTTCTGGAGACCTATTTCGCATGTACAGCCGCTATGCTGAAATTCAAGGTTGGCAAATGGAGATTATCAATACCCATCATGGCGAACATGGTGGTTTCAAAGAAGTCATTGCAGAGTTAAGCGGCCACAATGTTTTCGGGCACTTAAAATTTGAATCAGGGACGCATCGCGTACAACGTGTGCCTTTGACCGAATCTCAAGGACGCGTCCATACTTCAGCCTGTACGGTAGCCATTCTTCCCGTGCTCGATGAAATCAATAGCATTGAGATCAGCGCTGATGAATTACGCACGGATACCTTTCGCGCATCAGGCGCCGGTGGGCAGCACGTCAATAAAACCGATTCCGCCATTCGTATTACCCATATCCCAACTGGAACTGTGGTCGAATGCCAAGATGAACGCTCACAACATAAAAATCGCGCCAAAGCCATGACATTATTAAAATCCCGGTTATTAGATGCCGAACAAAGCAAACAACGCGCGGCTCAAGCTCACACCCGTAAAATGTTGGTCGGTAGCGGTGATCGGTCTGAAAGAATTCGCACCTATAATTATCCTCAGGGGCGCTTAACAGAACATCGAATTAATTTGACTTTGTATCAATTGGCAGATGTGATGAATGGTCAATTGGACTCAGTGATTCAACCCTTACGTAAAGAACACCAAGCCAATCTTCTAGCCGATCTTTCAAATTCATAAAATCATGAACATTGCTATTGCATTAAGACAGGCTTGTGCAGATCTGGAAATCATCAGTGATTCCGCCCGTCTTGATGCTGAACTGATATTTGCTTTTGCACTTAAACGAACCAGGACTTATTTGTATAGTCATGGCGATGAGGAGCTTTCCTTTGACCAACAGCGATACCTAAGCACCCTGATAAAAATACGTCAACAGTCCATTCCTGTCGCTTATATCGTAGGCGAGAAGGAGTTTTGGTCGCTGAAATTTTTGATTAGCCCAACCACGCTCATTCCAAGACCTGCCACAGAATGTCTGATTGAATATGTACTGCAACATTACCCTGAAAATCAAGCATTAAAAGTGTGTGATTTAGGGACCGGAAGTGGTGCAATTGCCGTAAGTATTGCCAAGGAAAGACCTTTATGGGACATCACTGCTGTCGATATCCAAGCGAGTGCGTTAGCTATGGCAGAATATAATGCAAGGCATCATCACTGTTTTAATATTCACTTTTACTGTAGTCATTGGTTTGACAAGATTCCCTCACAGCAATTTGATATTATTATTAGCAATCCTCCGTATATTAATGCCAACGATCCTCATTTAAAAACAGGCGACGTACAACATGAGCCAAGTCTTGCCTTACAAAGTCATGAGCACGGATTACACGACATCAAACACCTTGTTTTGCACAGTCAATCTCATTTAAAACCTCAAGGTTTATTGATTTTAGAGCATGGTTATGACCAACAAGAACAGGTATTAGCGGCTCTAAAACAACAAGGCTTTAAAAATATCCAAGGCCTCTGTGATCATGATAAGCTCCCACGTTTTTGTGTGGCATACTGTATGTGAAGACTAGCAATAAATTTCTTTTCTAGGAAAGTGCTTTGCCCTCTAGATTTGGAGCTTCAGCTCTAGTGAATAAATACGACCTGGATTTTCCAATACGTCCATGCCAACATAATAATCGCTGATATCTGCCAAGTAATTTTCAGTAGCCTCTCCTGCAAAAAAAAATTTTGGAACGTTTAGTTTTTTTTGCAAGCAAAGCAAGTTGGAATGGCCATCAAAAATTTATGGGCTCCTGATAAGACTGTATGCATTAAATTCGAGGCTCATTTTTAAGGTTTTAATCTTAATTTATCAGATGTTTCTGAAGCCGCTGCTCCACACCAATTTAGAATAGTATTACATAAAGAGTTCAACATACCGCTATAAAATCGATAGGGAGGAGCAGGAACCGTACTCATGATATTCAATTCCGGGGCGCTAAATTTAGAAACAGAACTAACCTTTTCGAGCTTTTCAAGCGCTTCAAGCTCTTCAAGCGCACTATGGAACTGAACTTTAAATTTATCTATATCAGTTGTAAGCTCTCCGATGAGTAGGTTGACTCCTTGTTCCGCTGTACATTTTGGGTCAACTTCAACGAGACCAAGTTCTACAATTTGGCGAGAAGCACCTATTAATGCTTCGTAAGATGTTATCTTATATATCAAAGCTTCAACTTTATGTCGCATAGCAAATAATTTATCTTTTTGAGCGATAGCTTTATCTTCGGGGGTTGTTGCAGCTGCTTTAGCTGTCTCAATATCAATACGACAAGGATCAACTTCGCCAGCCTTTTTTTTAGCACTAGCGAGCTTAATTTTTAGATCATTCGCTTGAGCTTCAAGTATTGTCTTGACAGTCTCTTCCTTATTAGATTCTGGACCGATTTCAACGAGACCAAGTTTCACAATTTGGCGGGGAACAAACTGTAATACTTCTACATAACACAAAGCTTTTTTTAAATTATTAACTTGTTTTTGCATGGCAAGCCATTTTTCTACGTTAGCATTAGCCCTAGCAGCGATGTTTTGTGCAGCAAGGACTTTTTGATCGGCGGAATATTCAGTAGCTTCAACTGATATTCCGGAAGAAGCATTGAGATATCCTAAATAGGCATTTTTGGCAATATCTTCAACAATATGGGATTGAACGCTAGCATTGAGATTAGCAGTTTCGAGCTGTTGTTGAAGATTATTCTTGTAATCTGTAATGATGTTAGGTTCGGAAGCATCATGAGCCACAATTTGGCCATTAGGCTGCAGTGTTGTTACACAACCTTGAGCTTCTGTTAAAGCCACAACATGACGTTCCATAGCAAGCAGTTTTTGGGCTTGGGCCTGAGCGATAGTTTGCGGGGTGGCTGAAATATTGACTTGTTGATCAGCTGCTATTACAGCATCTTCGGCTTGATTACATTTAACCACTACAGGCGTGGTTATAGCTGCATAAATGGTTGATTCTTCATTCATAAGATCCCTGAGTTGGTTCTCGAAATTTTCTATATTTTCGATGTAACCATCTTCAAAAAGTAGGAGTTTTCTTAGACAAGATATCGTATTCTTTAAAGCTATAATAGAGCTTTGTATAAGATGAAATTTTTCTATATTGTTGGTTGCAGCTTTAACAAGAGTTTTATCATATTCACCAACAGCCTTATTATATTCATCAACTGCTGCATTGAACTGAGAGCTTTGATAAAACGCGTATGGAAAAGATAAGAAAGACCATACTAAATTTAAAGGCATTAAAATTAAAAGCATACCTACAGCCAAAGCAAAATTGGAAATAAAAAGAACCAGAGAGGTTATCAAAGCACCTAAAGCTAGTATAAACGCTCTAAAATCATCCTCTATATTTTTTACAGAAAATGAGAATAATAAAGACAGTATCATTTTTCCTAGACATATCAATAAAAATGGAATCGTTACAATCAATAGCCCCCCTGCTTGTATTGTACCGTTTGTAGAATCCTCTAAACGCTTTAAAAGGGGCTTAAATATATTCTTGATATAGGATATATACGATATATTTATTGGCTCAATCTTGCGCATTTTTATTCCAGCGTGAGTCTAAATGATTATCGACATGATTAATTATAACACTAAAAATAAGGTAAATAAACAAACACGGGCATCATATGGCGACAAGATATCAATATCACCTTTTAGCGCTG
>JAKFUY010000065.1 GCA_021732495.1 Legionellales bacterium
TCCAATCGTTTATACATCCGCTGACAGTGTATTCCAAGTGGCTGCACATGAGCAAAGCTTTGGATTAGACCGTTTATATCAAATTTGTGAACTAGCTCGTCAATTGGTGGATGAATATCATATTGGTCGTGTGATTGCCCGACCTTTTATCGGTGAGCCAGGACATTTTCAGCGAACAGCTAATCGCAAGGACTATACCACACCTCCCTATCGACCAACCTTATTGGATAAGTTAAAGGTGCTAGGTCATGAAGTCATTTCAATCGGTAAAATAGCTGATATTTTTGCCCATCAGGGGGTGACACAAGTGATTCATGCCGATAATAATCAGCACTTGTTTGCGGAAACAATGAAAGCCATGCAAACGGCCCCATCTGGTAGTTTGGTATTTACTAACTTTGTCGATTTTGACTCAAAGTATGGCCATCGACGTGATATTGGCGGCTATGCTCAAGCTTTAGAACTTTTTGACGTTCAACTTCAGCAGTTTGAATCCCAGCTGCAACCCAATGATGTGGTATTTATTGTTGCTGACCATGGTTGTGATCCGAGTTTTCCAGGTTCAGATCATACCCGAGAACATATTCCAGTGTTGATGTATGGCCAAAGTATTCAACCTAGAAATATTGGGCAACGAATGACATTTGCCGATGTTGGGCAAACCATTGCAGCATTTTTTGGCATGCCTGATTTAGAATCCGGTGTATCTTTTCTTAAAGTATAAAAAAAGCTTTTCATGGGCTTGAAAAGTCACATTAAGCCCATACATTGTATTGATATTAATCTGTCTAAACTAAGGATCGAATGTGGAACAATTTCGTGGGACAACCATTTTATCGGTTCGAAAAAACAATCAAGTGGTGATAGGTGGTGATGGGCAGGTGACAATGGGGCACACTGTCATGAAAGGCAATGCACGTAAAGTTAGACGATTATTTAAGGATAAAGTTCTTGCGGGTTTTGCTGGTGGGACTGCCGATGCGTTTACCTTGTTTGAAAGATTCGAGCAGAAACTGGAGAAACATCAGGGGCATTTGGTGCGTTCAGCGGTTGAAATGGCAAAAGATTGGCGTTCAGATAAAATGTTGCGTCGTCTAGAAGCACTTCTTGCTGTGGCTGATGAAACGGCATCACTTATCATTACTGGGAATGGGGATGTCATCGAACCTGAGCACGGTATTATTGCGATAGGCTCTGGTGGTCCTTATGCGCTTGCTGCAGCTCGAGCGATGGTTAATCACAGTGATTTATCTGCTGCAGATATTGTTAAAAACAGTTTGAATATCGCCGCTGACATCTGTATTTACAGCAATCATAACCTTACTTTAGAACAACTGGATTATTAGCATGAGTGAAACTTTAACTGTAATGACCCCGCGAGAAATTGTAGCGGAGTTGGATAACTATATTATAGGGCAACATGAAGCCAAACGGGCGGTTGCCATTGCTTTGAGAAATCGCTGGCGGCGGATGAAGATTGAAGATGAAGATTTGCGTAATGAAATTATGCCTAAAAACATCTTAATGATTGGTCCAACCGGGGTCGGCAAAACTGAAATTGCCAGACGCTTGGCAAAACTTGCCGATGCGCCATTTATTAAAGTCGAAGCGACCAAATTCACCGAAGTGGGGTATGTGGGTCGAGATGTTGACTCCATTATCCGAGATTTGGTCGATGTGTCTTTAAATTTAGAGCGGGACCATGCAATCAAACGCGTTGAAAGTCGTGCTGAAGAAGCGGCAGAGGAACGTATTTTAGATATTTTATTACCACCAGCACGCGGCGTATCAGCGGCTGAAAAAGACACTTCCACTCGACAATTGTTTCGTAAGCAATTGCGTGAAGGTCAATTGGATAGTCAAGAAATTGAAATTGATGTGCAAGCCATGTCTGTGGGGCTGGAAATTATGGCGCCACCCGGAATGGAAGACATGACCAATCAATTGCAATCTTTATTCCAGCAATTGGGAACCACGAAAACCAAAACCCGAAAATTGACTATTAAGAAAGCATTAAAGATTCTAACCGAAGAAGAGGGTGGAAAGCTTATCAATGAAGAAGATATTAAAGTTCGTGCGATAGAAAGAGTAGAACAAAATGGTATCGTGTTTATTGATGAAATTGATAAAATTGCCAAACGCTCAGAATACAGTGGTGATGTGTCTCGTGAAGGTGTGCAGCGTGACTTATTGCCCTTAGTGGAAGGAACGGTTGTCTCTACCAAGTATGGCCAAGTCAAAACTGATTTTATCCTGTTTATCGCTTCAGGTGCTTTCCATATGTCAAAACCGTCTGATTTAGTTGCTGAGTTACAAGGACGTTTGCCGATTCGTGTAGAACTCACTGCGCTAACCGGTGCTGATTTTGTGAAAATTTTAACCGATAGAAAAGCCTCCTTGACCGAGCAATATATAGCACTAATGGCAACTGAAGGCCTGGAAATTGATTTTGATAAATCAGGCATTGCACGCATTGCAGAGGTAGCTTGGTTAGTCAATGAGCGCACTGAAAATATTGGCGCAAGACGTTTATATACCGTAATGGAACGATTGTTAGAAACGATTTCTTTTGAAGCTACCGATAAATCAGGTGAAAAAGTTCTGATTGATGCCGATTATGTGAATTCACATCTGGGTGCATTGGTAGAAGATGAGGACTTATCAAGATATATATTATGAGTAATCCCTATATCCTAGTGCTGTATTATTCCAAGACAGGATCAGTTGCCCAACTGGCCAATTATATCGCCCGAGGGGTTGAACTTGTGCACGGTGTTGATGCTTTGATTCGTACGGTACCACCTGTATCTACGGTTTGTGAAGCGACCGAACCACCGGTTCCTGAAAAAGGTGCTGTGTATGTGTCTTTAGATGAACTCAATCATTGTGCGGGTCTTGCCTTGGGAAGCCCTACACGCTTTGGTAACATGGCAGCGCCTATGAAGTATTTTTTGGATAGTTCGACGGCTTTGTGGTTGCAAGGCGCGCTGGTTGACAAGCCAGCAGGGGTATTTACGTCTTCAAGTTCGATGCATGGTGGCCAAGAAACCACTTTAATGTCGATGATGTTGCCCTTATTACATCACGGCATGTATATCATGGGTTTACCTTATTCATTGCAAGCCTTAAGTCAAACCCAGTTTGGTGGCACACCTTATGGCCCTAGCCATGTGGCCGGAGGGGACAATGCCTTGCCAATTTCAGAAGATGAAAAAGCACTTGCTATTGCGCTAGGCACACGCTTGGCAAAATTTGTCAAACAGCAGGCCCAACGTTGATGAGAGTGATTTCTTTTAATGCCAATGGCATACGTTCTGCAATTCGTAAAGGCTTTTATGAGTGGCTTCAACAGCAAAATGCCGATTTTGTGTGTATTCAAGAAACCAAGTTAAAAGCCTCGGAGCACGAGGATTTACAATCGATTGTGCCACCTGGTTACTATGCCGAGTTTGAGGATGCTCAAAAACGCGGTTATAGTGGGGTGGCTATTTTTGCAAAGCATAAACCACAAAGCATACAAAGATATTTGGGAATGGAGGAAAGTGATAAAGAGGGTCGTTATATTCAATTTGATTATCCCCAATTTTCAATAGTATCGGTATATATGCCCTCAGGAACGTCTGGTGATGAACGTCAAGCTGTTAAAATAAAGTTTTTGCAACACTTTAAAACCTATTTAGAGACTGCACTTGCCCAAAATAAGCGATTAATCATTTGCGGGGATTGGAATATTGCCCATCACCCCATCGATTTAAAAAACTGGAAGGCCAATCAGAAAAACTCAGGATTTTTACCCGAAGAACGTGCTTGGCTCGACGAGGTTTTTACTGAACTCAGTTACATTGATGCGTTTCGATATAAAAATCAAGAAGCCGAACAATACAGTTGGTGGTCAGCCCGTGGCCAGGCAAGAGTAAAAAATGTCGGATGGCGGATTGACTATCAAGTCGTCTCCCCTGAATTGAAAGCCCATATTGGGGATGTGAAAATCATCCCCGAGCCTTTTTTCTCCGATCATGCGCCAGTGATGATCGACTATCAGGATTTGCATGATGATTAAACTTGCCACTTGGAATGTTAACTCACTGAAAGTGAGACTTGAACAGGTTTTGGATTGGTTAGAGGAAAGTCAAACCGATATTTTAGCCTTGCAAGAAACCAAATTAGAAGATGTGGCGTTCCCGAAAGAGGCATTTGAGGCCCGCGGTTATGAAGTCGTATTTCGAGGCCAAAAAACCTATAATGGGGTAGCCTGGATAAGCCGTTTTCCTATCGAAGATTGTCGCGATACTTTTTTAGATTTTGCCGATGAACAAAAGCGAATCCTAGCAACCACAATTGCAGGTATTCGAGTCATTAATTTTTATATCCCCAATGGCCAAGCGCTGGACTCAAGCAAGTACACCTATAAATTGGCATGGCTAGAAGCGATGCTTGATTTTGTGCGTGATGAAATGAAAAATCACCCCAAGGTGGTCGTCGTCGGTGACTTTAATATTGCGCCAGAGGATATAGATGTCCATGATCCCAAGCAATGGGAAGGGGGCGTATTGGTAAGTGATCCTGAGCGTCTCGCTTTCCAAAAATTATTGCGATATGGTCTTATCGATGGTATTCGGATGCATCATCCATCGCAAGATAATCTGTATTCCTGGTGGGATTATCGTGCTGCAGCATTTCGCAGACAAATGGGACTTCGCATTGATCATATCTTATTAAGCTCGACGCTCAATTGTATGGCCTCAGGAATTGATATCAACCCACGTAAACATCCCCGACCTTCTGATCATGCACCGGTATGGGTGAGCTTAAATCTATAAAGCCAAGCTTAAACTAGGCTCAACTGTTTCAAGCAGTGCCTCCGTTGTAGTTCGGCGGCTAAAAAAGCCCCTTCCTTCTGGTCGCTCACTGAGTTTGAATACACAATGATGTCCACGGCGTATGGATGCAGTCTCTTGGAAAGATACCTGATGGGTTTGCCCCTGGTAATTAATAGGATATTTTTTACACAACCGTTCCTTAAAGATACCCTCTTCATCAGTCTTAATTTGAGTGAGTAATTCTCTCAATACTTCTGTTTTTCCCTGCGCAGATGCTTCATTGATTCCGTCTAATCGAATCACAATATTTTCGCAGGTCTCCTCCAAGGTTTCGCCAAGATGCTCATTTTTATTGGTGAAGTATGAAAACAGGCGGCTAATCACATCCAGTAAAGCAGTGAAGAGGCTTACATTGTCAAGTACAGTCGTTATACATAACCATGATTCGGACAGAGTTATCTTGACCGCTTCTATATAGAGTACTGTGTCAAAGGTGATCACATCCCACATGAAGCCATAGATGGTTTTCAGTAGTGGACTTTCTATAAAATAATTCAATAACCATAAGCTAAGTACGATCTTTAACACAGGCAAAAGAATTATTGATATCAATTCACTTACAAAGGGAATTAGGTAATAAGCAGAAGCAATAGACAAGCCAATCTTAACGATGGATTTAAAAAGTTTGAGCAACACCCGCATGATTTCCATCAATATCGCCCATAATCGCTCACTACTTGTTTGATAACGTTGATACTGATTGAACCCTGCAAACCAACCGTCTGTTTTAGAGAGGAACGTTACTGCATTTTTTAAAGCCCACGGATCGCGCATGAATTTAAAATTTTCTGTCTCACAGGCTTTGCGTTTAATTGATAAATAGTCGGCACTCCAGTCGACGTCTCCAAGTTGATTGGATAGCTCTTGACTAAATTGTTCCAGGTCTTGATGATTGTCAAAAAACGGCAGTGGTGGCAGTTGTTTTTCATTGCGGTAGCGAATGACATCGAGCAATTGTTCCGGGCTCAAGCAATTCACATGTTCAAGAAAGGTGCTTATGTTTATTTTTGAGTGTGTCAATAATGTAACCAATGCCTGTACTTTTAGGAAATCATCCATGGTTTGACGATATATTGTACCCTCTAGAAAATATAAGTCATAGCTACCCCTAAAGTCTTCTGGAAGCATTTGATATATCGTTGAATATTCTAATGCTATCTTGTCAATCCAGAATAAGTGATCATCATATTCATCAAAAAAAGGAGGGAAAACTGCTTTTTCTAATAGTGCAAAATCAGCTTGTAATGAGGTATCAAGGTAACCAAATAGGAGACTATTTTTTTTAATGAGTTTTTCTGCCACCAGCCGGTTTGCAAATACTGGCGGGGATAATGTTTCTAGGTAGCCATATTCAGTTCGAATCAAATAAAGAACCTGTTCGGTGAGATTTTCGATGGCCTCTGCATTATTTTCGTTAATCGCTTCACACAGAAGTTGGTCTAAGGCAGTCATTGATGCGTCAATAAATCGAGTGTCGCATCTCAGCCATCGTGGGATAGTTGATAATATAGCCCCATTGGAACAAATTCCACTTATCAGTTCAGGATAACTGAGCAACATCAGTGGGTTCTGCTCTAGTGAGTCGAGAATCGGTTGAAGTTCACCATTTTTCAGAGCTTTATAGAGCTTGATGAGATCATCAAGCTCTATACCATTTTTTAAACGCAGATGTTGACGTAATGTCGGATCCTCTTCTATTTGATCCAGTGAAACCAAATATTGCTCGGTGATTAATTTTTTGCGAACCAAAGACTTTATCTCTTTAGCAACGTCTTGCCTACTATTCAGCACATAGTTCAAGTCATTGCCTTCATCATCACCGCCTAGAACTCTAAGTATATTATCTTCAGCTGCAACACCTTCAAAATAGGTCTTAATAGATAATGTTATATCTTGTGTTTTTCTAAAATCCATCGTTATTGTATGATTAGCCCATGCAACATTGTCGATACCTAGGAAACTGGAAAACTCACTTAAGTAATGATTGGTGAGACAGTCTTCGATATCATTTTCATAGCTTGCAAACATGCTAGGGTACTGGGCGTTAAAGAAGGTTTGCACAGCTGGAAAATCGACTATTGATGCATAAGCATCAACGACTTCCTCCTTTTGAGGGATCCCTAACTGCGCATCATTTGCTAGCTGCACGAGTGTATTGTAAGTATGGACACTGTGGGGATTTGTACCCCCATAAGCGGTGTGCAAAAGACGTAATGTTGCACACCGTGCTTTTACCAGCTCATTTTGAATCCAGTCGCTTTCTTTTTGATGTACTTGTAAAGCAGTATATAAGCGGCCATTCAGACCTGTTTCACATACACCCATGCCTTCACTGATCGATTCAAGGAGGTCTTTTTTTGCAGCATCGGTTAACTTGTAGAGGGCGTTTGTGGTTTTATATAAAAAGTTAAACTCTTCAAAATAATTGACGAGTTGCTTCAGTGATAAATTAGTCGGAGAATCGGCGGTTGTTTCACGCCTAGTTTTGAAACCAGCCAATCTAGTTTTGAACTCCGATGCCTGCATACCACTGGGAATATGTTTCTGCTCTAGTGAACTCATTAGCTCAGTTATGAGGAGATTCCACTTCTCGTTTGTTTGTATGGTATCATATTGGGGATGGTTAGCTTTAATATGAGCTGTTTTGGCCAGATGGTATTCTTTATATGAAGGTATGGTATAAAATTTATTGGTTTCTAAGTAGATATCTCTCATTACCTTTCCTGCGGCCTAAAGTATATTTTTTGGATTGTATATAAAATAACAACCTGCGTCAAATATGGGCTGGCCTTTTTTTTATGGCGTTCCTATCAATCTCGGCACCAGTGTATATGTCCATGGTCTCCACCAACACTTTAAAGCTGATTACTGAGGAGTCAATTTCATTTAGTATGTGGCTATGGTCCTGGTAATAAGAAGTGAATTCATTTAGTATCAAATATGGATGCTTTTAGTTCTCAAGGACAAGAAGATGATACTGACGTGTTTGCAAGAAAGGACACCCGAGACACGCGTGGCAATCTCACCTGCAGCTGTGAAAGCCTATGTCCACATGGGTTACCAGGTGATTTGTGAGTCGGGGGCGGGTGAGGGCTCAGGCTTTAGTGATGCTGATTATTTGGAAAATGGTGCCTTAGTTTTGAGTTCTCGAAAAAAGATACTGTCCCAGTCGGATGTATTGCTGGCAGTTAATCCCCCAAAAGATAGTGATTTTTTAGATTTAAAGCCCAAAAGTTTAGTGATTACTCAAACCGATAGTTCTAATCTTGATGAATTACGCTTTTGTTGTGGTAACACTGATATCAGTCTTTTTTCCATGAATCATATTCCGCGTATCAGTCGTGCCCAGGGTATGGATAGCTTATCTTCACAGGCAAATTTGGCCGGTTATCGTGCTGTAATTGCAGCGGTTGAGGCTTTTAAACAAGCCGTTCCGATGATGATGACTGCGGCAGGTGTTGTACAACCTGCTAAAGTATTGGTATTAGGTGTGGGCATTGCAGGCTTGCAAGCAATCGCTACCGCTAAGCGTTTAGGTGCCATCGTTTATGCCTTTGATGTACGCTCTGCTGCTCGGGAACAGGCCGAAAGCTTAGGTGCTGAATTTGTTGAGGTTGCATCTGGAGATGATTTAGAGAGTGCTACAGGTTATGCGCTGGAAGGAAGTATTGAATATCAACGCTTACAAGCTGAAAAAATTCATGAATATGCCTTAAAATCAGATATGGTGATATGTACCGCATTAATCCCTGGAAAAAAAGCTCCGATTCTTTTGAAAGCAGCAACTGTTCAACAGCTGAAACCCGGATCGGTTATTGTCGACCTGGCCACCGCAAATGGTGGTAATTGTGAGTTAAGTGAGCAGGATAAGACAATTGAAAAATATGGCGTGATTCTAATCGGCATTTCGAATATGGCAGGTTTGATCCCAAAAACCGCAAGCCTATTGTATGCCAATAATGTATTAAAAGTAGTCGAGTTATTATGTGATCCTACTAATCATCGATACCTTTTTGATACGCAAGATGAAATTGTAGCAAATGCTTTATTGTACAGGGGAGGAATATGAGCATACCTTTAGTAACAATGTTAACGATTTTTATGCTGGCCTGTTTTGTAGGCTACTACGTGGTTTGGAAAGTAACCCCTGCATTACACACCCCTTTAATGTCGGTGACCAATGCAATTTCTGGCATTATCGTAATTGGTGCACTACTTGCTGCTGGCATCCATCACGGGAAAGGCTCAATTCTTGCTGATATTGCCATTGTGATTGCATCCATTAATATTTTTGGTGGCTTTGTTATTACCCAGCGAATGTTATTGATGTACAAAAAATAAACTTAAGGATGGTTATGTCAATGTGGGTTGCTTATTGTCATTTGTGCTCAGCGGTTGGGTTTATTTTTGCCCTTAAAGGGTTGGCAAGTCCTACCAGTGCTAGAAAAGGTAATACGTTTGGTATTTTAGGCATGGTGCTTGCCATTGTTGCCAGTTTTTTTGTCTCCGGGATGCAACATCTGCCTTATTTAATACTGTTAATAGCCATCGGTGGCGGCATCGGTACGATGCTAGCGTTAAACATTCAAATGACAGCGGTTCCTCAGTTGGTGGCAGGATTTCACTCTTTTGTGGGTTTGGCTGCGGTTTTAGTGGCATTTTGTGCGTTTTTAACACCAGAAGCGTTTTCAATTGGACATGTCGGGCAGATCGAACTGGCTAATTTGATCGAAATGTCACTAGGATTATTGATTGGCTCGGTTACATTTACCGGCTCTTTAGTCGCTTTTTTAAAACTACAGGGACTGCTAGCTGGCCGGCCTTTACGATTTAAAGGTCAGCATCTATTTAATATCGTGTTGGTTTTGATGATTTTGCTTGGTTTAATGGTTTTTATTAGGTATCAGTGCTTTGAAGTGATGTTAGCGATGGCAGTTGGCGCGGCATTACTTGGGGTTTTATTAATAATGCCCATTGGTGGTGCCGATATGCCAGTGGTTATCTCAATGTTAAACTCCTATTCGGGCTGGGCTGCAGCGGGTATTGGCTTTACATTAAGCAATGTGTTGCTTGTGATTACCGGTGCTTTGGTGGGCGCGAGTGGAGCCATTCTAAGTTATGTGATGTGTAAGGCGATGAATCGTTCGATATTTAATGTGATTTTTGGGGGATATCAATCGCAAGGGCTTGTAGAAGGTGAACATGTGCAACATGTAGGGGATATCCAGCAAGCCAATGGTGCAGATGCGGCTTTTTTATTGTCACAAGCAAAAGACATCATTGTAGTACCTGGCTATGGTATGGCGGTGGCACATGCGCAACATGCCTTAAAAGAATTGACCCAGGATCTCACAACACTGGGTGCGCGCGTTCGGTTTGCTATTCATCCCGTGGCCGGGCGAATGCCTGGTCATATGAATGTATTATTGGCAGAAGCCAATATTTCCTACGATATGGTATTTGAACAAAGTGAGATCAATCGGGATTTTTTAAGTTGCGATGTTGTCTTGGTAGTGGGTGCAAATGATATTACCAATCCGGCTGCTAAAAATAATCCGCAATCACCGATTTTTGGAATGCCAATTTTAGATGTGGGGTTGGCAAAAACGGTATTTTTTATCAAGCGCAGTATGGCCCCAGGATATGCTGGTGTCGACAATGATCTGTTTTATCAACCCAATACATATATGATATTTGGTGATGCAAAATTTGTGTTAGAATCCATTTGCAAGAATTTAGAAACCTTGAAAGCTTAGATTTTATGAAGATAATCGATGAAACACTTGTTGGTATTGTAAGCAAAGTCACCTACCATAATCCAAGTACTGGTTGGTCAGTGCTAAGAGTGAACCCATTTAATGCCCCACAGCAACAAGATACGGTAACCATTCATCAAACCAAGGTGTTCGCAGGTGCCACCATCGAGTTTACGGGTGCGTGGACTATCGATGGAAAATATGGCCGTCAATTTAAAGCCACCAAAGCCATTGAGAAAAAACCTGCCACCACCGCATCGCTAGAAAAATATTTAGGATCTGGGCTTATCAAGGGTGTCGGGCCAAAAACGGCAAAAAAAATTGTATCCTACTTTAAGCAAGATACATTAGAAATATTTGAATCTCATATTGCCCGACTCACAGAGGTCCCCGGAATTGCAACCAAAAAGCTGGAGATGATTGAGGACGCTTGGATTGAGCATCGGGCTATCAGAGATGTGATGATGTTTCTTCAGTATCATGGAATAAGCACGCTTTTTGCAGTTAAAATCTATCAAAAATACAACAATCAAGCTATTCAAATGGTAACAGAAAATCCCTATCAATTGGCCAGTGATTTTTATGGCATTGGTTTTTTTTCAGCTGACAAAGTGGCCTTAAGCCTTGGTTTGTCGCTTGATAGCCCGCAACGCATGATGGCTGCCATCATGCACGTATTGGCCGCAAGTAGGGAGCAGGGCCACTGTTATTTAACGCTGCCACAAATCAATGCGGGTATCATTGAATTAATTGAAATAAATATGGAGAGCCAGCTATCAGGGCATTTAGCGCAGATGGAACAAGTTGGACTTCTTAAAACGAGAATGATTGTCAAAGAGGGCCAGGATGTACTTGGGTATTACTCGAAGACACTATTTTATGATGAAAAAACGGTTGCTACAAAGATCCTAGATATGAATGGACCTGTCAATATTGATGCCAAACGGGTTGCCTTATGGATTGAAAATTATTGTCAGAAAAAATCGATATCCTTAAGTGATGAGCAGGCAGCCGCTGTAGAAAAAATTGTTCAATATCGGTTTTCAGTTCTGACAGGTGGTCCTGGATGTGGAAAAACGACGACCACATTAGTGATTGTAAGGCTACTTGAGGCCATGCAAAAAAGTGTTTTGCTTGCTGCCCCAACAGGGCGAGCCACACAAAGGATGTCAGAAGTGATAGGGCGGGAAGCAAAAACGATTCATCGACTGCTGCAATGGAAAGGTGGTGAGTTTATGATGAATGCGGATAATCCACTGCAAGCCGATTTTTTAATTGTTGATGAATGCTCAATGCTTGATGTCAGTTTAAGTGCGTCTCTATTAAAAGCGGTACCCAGAAATTGTCAGGTTCTTTTGATTGGCGATGCTGATCAACTTCCATCAGTCGGTGCTGGTAATGTCCTAAAGGATATCATTGCTTCAGAAGTGATCCCCTGTTTTAAGTTGACTAAAATTTTTCGTCAGGCACAATCCTCATCGATTATTCAGTACGCACATGAAATCAATCAATCAAAAACCCCTCAGATTAACTCACCTTTTAATTTACCTCACCTCTGGAAATCAGGGGAAGATTGTCTTTTTATCGATTCTGATGAAGCCACCCAAGAGCAACTGCGTTTTATCTCCAAGGTCAAGCATCGATTCAATTTGAAAAATAGTGATTTGCAGGAGACATCTGATAGCATTCCTTTCCAGTTTCGAACAGAAGAAGAGATCAAATCAGCGTATGAACAAGATTTTGTAATCCCGGATAAATATAGGCATGTTGATTTAGAAAAACTTCACCAAAGCGAAAATGAACTACAAGCTTTAAAAGTTTTGTTAAAGAAGATACACCCTTGGTCATCTTTACATTATGGACTTACAGCCGTTGATGTGGTGGTCAAATTGTATTTAAGTTGGATACCAAAATATCAAGGTGCATCCACTGAGATTCAGATATTAACACCAATGACACGTGGCACCTTAGGCTCTGCTAACTTAAATAAAATCATTCAAGATACAGCTAATCCGTATGCTGCAGACAAAAATCAATTAAAAATAGGGGAGAAAATATTTCGGGAAGGGGATCGGGTGATACATCGTCGTAATAACTATGATTTAAATGTTTTTAATGGTGATATTGGTAACATTATGCGTATTGATAATGAAAATCTGACCTGTGTGGTGGCTTTTTTTCCGGATAACCGAGAGATTAACTATAAAAAAGAAGATATAATGGAGTTGGATTTGGCCTACGCCATTACTATCCATAAATCACAAGGCAGTGAATTTTCAACAGTGATTATTCCTGTGCTAACACAACATTTTAAAATGCTCTACAGAAACTTAATTTACACGGGATTGACCAGGGCCAAAAAACTGGCGGTATTTGTCGGTACAAGGAAAGCCATGGCGATGGCGATTCGACAACAAGACACCAGTAATAGACAGACAGCACTGCAATTATTACTTAAAAAATCATAATTTTGAGGGGGGAATGAAAGATGTATGTGAATGATTTTGATGCGTTGCCAAAAAAAGACACTTGGTTGTTGTTTCGACTCGATGCAAAAATTGCAGAGCAATTTGCAGATGTTTACTTTTTAATGGATCTTGCCAGTCATTTCATCATGTGCCATGAAATATTTGAACATGAGCCTACTCAGCAAGATATTGATAAGCTATTTAAGGCCGCATCAAAGCATAAAATAATCGGCAAACGAGTTTTACTGGCAATAGGCGACCCGGTTGAGTCTTTGGTACAGACGTGGGCAGCACAACACCAGATGAGCGTCGAGACGGTTCCACAGGCAATCTTAGAGCCTATTTTATTGCCTATTAAAGAAGAATTCGGAAAAGCTTTTGCTTCGACATCGACGATGGGTTATGGTGCACATGATAGTTTTGATGAGGATGTCGATGTTGAAGCATTAAAGGCATTCATCCCAGATAGTTATCATCTGTGCTCTTGTGCGTCTGGGAAAAAATATAAATTCTGTTGTAAACCTATTTTAGAAGAAATCACCAATGCGATGGTTGCCGCTGAAGAAGGAAATAAAACTGAGGCTCTAAAGTGGATAGAAAAGGCAGCAGAAAAAGTCGGGAAAACGGCAGAGGTGCTATGTCGAGAGGCTATTGTCTATAGTTTTTTTGATATAAAAAAATTTGAAGCTCTATTGGAAGCAAGCCTTAAGCTGCATCCAAATCACCCTCGGGCTAATTATGTTTTAGGTATCCTATTGCGAGATAGGCAAGATTTTGATGGGGCTGTTGCTGCCTATCAAAACGCAATAGCCCATTACCCCAAAACAGATTATTTTCACTTAAATGAAGTTTATAATAACCTTGGCACCATATTTTATAATAAAGGTGACGTGGATAATGCCCAAAAAGCATGGGAAACGGGATTGCTATATATGCCATCTGACAAAATGACCAAACGCAATTTACAAGAATGTATTTATAAATACCGTTCATAAACATTGACTTTTTGTATAATGTTTGTTATGATGCACAGTCATTTTTTAGGTAAATCTCATTTAATTGAGATCGTTTTTTTATCATTGAAGAGAGTCGTTGAATGAAAGCTGCTATTCATCCAGATTACAAAGTTGTGAAAGTTTTATGTAGTTGTGGGTTCCAATTTGAAACTCGTTCTACAATGTCGCAAGACAGTTTAACCATTGAAGTATGTTCTCAATGTCATCCTTTTTATACCGGAAAACAAAAACTTGTTGATACCGGCGGACGTGTTCAGCGTTTCCGAGACCGTTACAAATCAAGAGTATCTCAACCTGATCAGAATTGATTATTCTTTATATGCATAGATGAATGTTGTTCATTCATCTATGCTTTTCTTTATATGTACACTTTTATTTTTTTAGCGAGAGTCGATTATGGCAAGTGATGATCTTTTAAAAGAGCGCGCGCTTCATTACCATGAATTTCCTAATCCAGGTAAATTGAGCGTCAATGTATCTAAATCCACTCAAACTCAAGAAGATCTCTCCCTAGCTTACACGCCGGGTGTGGCTGAGCCAGTATTGGCGATTGCCGAAAACCCTAATGACGCATATCGCTATACATGTAAAGGCAATTTAATTGCGGTAATGACCAATGGCACTGCTGTACTAGGGTTGGGGGATGTGGGTCCTTTAGCTAGTAAGCCTGTGATGGAAGGAAAAGCAGTCTTATTTAAACAGTTTGCTGGCATTGATGTATTCGATATCGAAGTTGATGCTAAAAACCCCCAAGATTTTATCTCTACTGCAAAAAGAATCGCACCTACCTTTGGCGGAATTAATCTTGAAGACATTAAAGCACCTGAGTGTTTTGAAATTGAAAGGGCCTTAATTGAACAATTAGATATCCCTGTGTTTCATGATGATCAGCATGGTACTGCGATTGTGGTCGCAGCTGGTCTATTGAATGCTCTGGAATTGCAGGGTAAAAAATTATCAGAAGCAAAAATTGTCTGTATTGGCGCAGGTGCTGCAGGTATAGCATCGATGCGGTTATTGGTAGCTTTAGGTGCTGATAAAAAGAATATGCTTTTGTTAGATACTAAAGGAGTCATTCACACTGGCCGTGATGACCTCAATGATTATAAATTTGCTTTTGCCCGAAATACTGAAAAACGCACTCTCGAAGATGCATTGCTAGACGCCGATGTGTTCATTGGAGTTGCTAAACCCGATTTATTAAATGCAGATTTGCTTAAATTAATGGCATCTAATCCTATTATTTTTGCATTATCGAATCCCAATCCAGAAATTTATCCCGATGCAGCATTAAGAGCAAGACCTGATGTGATTATTGCGACAGGTCGAAGTGATTTTCCCAATCAAGTCAATAATGTTTTATGTTTCCCCTATATATTCCGGGGGGCATTAGATGTTCGAGCACGATGTATTAATCAAGCCATGCAGATTGCCGCTGTCGAGGCTATTCGTCATTTGGTTCATGAGCCCGTTCCTCAGTCGGTTAAGGATTCCTATCCTAATGTACAAGACTGGCGCTTTGGGCCTAATTATATATTACCTAAACCAACCGATCCACGTTTGTTGGAGCGCGTTCCTTCTGCTGTTGCAAAAGCGGCAATTGCAACAGGTGTAAATAGACTATAGTTGCGTGAATTTAAACTTTTCACATAAGGAATATCATATGGATAGTTATAAAGCGAATAGAGTGTCAAAGCTTGGGATATTTATTTGCGCTCTTGGGGCATTGTTTTATGCTTATGAATATTTGTTAAGAATAGCCCCCAGCGCCATGGAAGATGCATTAAGATTGCATTTCAATTTATCAGCAACGGGTTTTGGTTACTTATCCGCAGTTTATTATTACGCGTATGTTCCTATGCAACTTCCAGTCGGTATTTTAATGGATAGATTTGGCCCTAAGCGACTGATTACCTTTGCGTGCTTATTGTGTGTTATTGGAACCTATTTATTTGCTGATACCAATTCCACACAAGTGTCCGCCATGGGTCGTTTTTTTGTGGGGGCAGGTTCAGCATTTGCTTTTGTCGGGGTGTTAAAACTTGCGACCATGTGGCTTCCGGAAAATAAATTGGCGATGGTTGCCGGTTTAACTTCAGCACTGGGCGTTGTCGGCGCGATGTTGGGTGATAATTTTCTAGTGGCTTGGGTGAGTCATGCTGGTTGGCAAAATACGATGAATTCCACCGCCATTTTTGGTTTGGTATTAAGTGTTGTCATTTGGTTTGGCATCTCTGACCATCCTAAGCATGTATTTACAGGTCCAGAATCAGAGCCTTTAAGCAAAAAATTAAAAGATTTGGTTCTTATTGTTAGCAATAAGCAAATCTGGATTAACGGTTTTTATGGTTGTATGGTCTACTTGCCTACCTCTGTATTTGCAGAATTATGGGGTATTCCCTATCTAAGACATGCTCATCATTTGAGTGAACCACAAGCAGCGCTTGCAAACTCCTTATTGTTCTTTGGTTTTATGATTGGCGCACCCTCTATGGGCGCCATATCGGATAAAATTAGATTACGCAAACTACCTATGATTGTTGGTGCCAGCTGTGCGGCAATTTTAATGTCGGTTATTTTATATGTTCCTAATCTAAGTCTGTGCCAACTGAATATGCTCATTTTTAGCCTGGGTTTGTTTTACAGTTCTCAAACGATTGTATTTGCAGTAGGGCGGGAATTATGCCCAGCTAATTCAGCGGGTACCGCTATCGCCTTAACCAATATGATTGTCATGATTGGTGCAATGGTTCTACAACCGTTGGTTGGTCGTTTATTGGATTTAAGTTTAAAGTATCATCATGCACTTGATATTCCCAAAGGGGTGGGTGTGCATCAAGTTCATTGGCTGTATAGCGCTGCAGATTATCGTTTGGCTATGAGCGTAATTCCCATTGGCATTCTTCTCGCAGTAATTTCCACATTATTTATTCGAGAAACCCATGCAAAAGCCCAATAAATCTCAATTTAATCAAGGGCCTATTTTAATAGGTCTAATGATTTGTACCATAGCTGCTTTTTTTTATTGCTATGAATTTATTTTAAGAATTCTTCCTGGAATTCTGCACACCGAATTAAGCACTCGCTTTGGCTCTATTCCCGCAACGACGTTTGGCCAACTGGCAGCTTTATATTATTTTGCCTACTCGCCTATGCAACTTCCAGTGGGAATGTTAATGGATCGTTTTGGCCCTAGGCGCTTATTAACGATAGCCTGTGCCTGTTGCGCTCTGGGTTCTTATCTCTTTGGCTTTGGCCATTGGTTGTTCATCGTGGGTGTTGGGCGCTTTATGGTGGGATTTGGTTCTTCTTTTGCATTTGTTGGTGTTTTAACACTTGCCACAATGTGGTTACCTAAAAAATTATTTTCTTTTTTTGTTGGTTTAATGACGACCCTTGGCATGCTAGGTAATGTCTATGCTGAAATGAAAATTACCAGTATTGCCCAAACCTTGGGTGTTTCTTCAGTGCTGATGAGTACGGTCTTAATAGGCTGTATTTTAACCCTCGTTATTTTTTTGTTCATAAGAAACAATAAAGCATATATGGAGCACCACCATACGTCATTGCCACACTTTTTTGTCGATGTGATGAAAATTCTCTGCTCCTTAAAAGTTTGGTTGGTTGGCATGATAGGTGCTTGTATGTATACCTCTTTATCCGTATTTGGGGAGTTATGGGGACAAACGTACTTGGAACACGCTCATCTGTTAACGAAGTATCAATCTGCAGAGACCATGTCAATGTTGTTTATCGGCTGGGCCATTGGTGCGCCTTTATCAGGATTTTTATCGGATAAATTCGCCAGTCGAATTATGCCATTGATGGTAGGTGCCTTGGGTGGTCTAATCAGTATCTTCGCCATACTGTATGTACAAGATCTTTCTTATGGGCATTTGAAGCTTCTCGTTTTAGCGTTTGGGTTATTTACATCCACTGAAATTATTGTGTTTGCCATGGCAAAAGAAATGAGTGGCGCTAAAATCTCAGGTACTGTATTTGCCGTTACCAATATGATAGTGACCCTTTTAGGTGCAATCTTACAACCCACCGTGGGCTGGATATTGGATTTTTTTGGTCACAGAACCTTGAGTGATAATCATTATCTTTATCAAGTTGAGGATTACCAACGCGCTTTATCAGTACTCCCAATTTCGATGATATTGGTGATTTTACTTTGTTTTCTGGTTAAACCATCCAAAGCTTATGCTCAAAAAGCTTAAAATGCTATCCTGAGCAGTTTGATAACTTAATATCTTGATTGTTAAGTTTGAGGAGCTGTTATGTCGGAGTTTAAATTTACTGGTCGCAAGTTTGAATTAGAGCGTCTAGCGGGGCTATATCAGAAGATAGGTCCAGGCCTTCTCGTTGTTAAAGGACGACGAAGTATAGGAAATAGAATTTGCAAGCAAGTGAGATAATCACAAATTTTCGAATTTTGCAGGGCTTGCGCCTGAAAAAGGGCTGTCTGCCCAAGAACAAAGAGATTATTTTGCCAGACAATTGGCGTTAATGCTTAAAATCCCTCCCATGACCTTTCACGATTGGACCGATATTAAACCAGGCGATATCATCTTATTGGATGAGATTTCATGGATGGGGGCACAGACTCTCCATATGGTGCTTGTGTTTTGTTGTTCTGTATCGACCTGGATCGAGGAAAACATTCTAAAAAGCACTGCATTTTTTGGTCGTGTAAACCTAACGATTGCTTTAGAGCCACTATCTATCCCTGAAAGTTCGGCGTTTTTAATAACCCGAATAATGGGTTTGGCGGCTTGAAAAGATTATTACAATCAATAGGTTAGATCATTTTAGGATGGAAAAAGTAGCTGGAACACAGTAATATCGCAAATTTTCCCCGCAAAAGGAACTTTGTATATGGATATGCACCAGCTGATTAATATTTTCTGTGATATTGATGATTTTTGCAATGAGTTAGATCATCATTGTCAAAATTATATGTTGTCAGGTCCTACCAAAAGTAATAGAGGCCCCTCTTGTTGTATATCAATTAGTGAAATCATGACCATTTTAGTGATATTTCAAATGTCCCGATACAGGGATTTCAAAAACTTTTACAATGGCTTTCTCAAGTTTTATCACAAAGACAGTTTTCCTAAATTGCCCAGCTATGAACGTTTTGTTCATCTCATGAGTCGAGCTATTTTCCCACTAACCATATTCACTCAAATTAAAGCTGGCAGGCAAACAGGTGTATGCTATATTGATTCTAGCTGCTTACCTGTTTGTCACCTGAAACGCTCTAAACGACACAAAACTTTTGATGCCATCGCAGAATATGGAAGGACCTCTGTTGGCTGGTTCTTTGGCTTAAAGCTGCATATTGTGGTCAATGACTTAGGTGAACTATTGGCCTTTAAAATAACCAGAGGTAGTCGTTCTGATAGTCAAGAAGCTGTCCCTCTGCTAAAAGGATTTAAAGGTCTGGCCTTTGGTGATAAAGGCTATTTGGGCAAGAAAATTTTCGAAGAATTAATGCAAAGCGGTCTTAAATTAATCACCCGAAAACGTAAAAACATGAAAGAAAAACAAGAACTTTCGAGCCATGAAAAACAACTATTAAATCAACGTGGGATTATTGAAACTGTTATTGGTCATTTAAAACATTGTTACCAAGTATGGCATACCAGACATCGTTCCATCATAAATGCGATGACACATCTTGTTGCTGCTCTCGCTGCTTATGCAATTGAACCACTAAAACTATCGGCGATCAAATTGCTATCGAATTGTTATTTATAAACTCATTATTCGGGTTTAATAAAGTTGAGTATGCAATTGTCAGATTATGACACATACAAGCTGCTCAGTATTCTAGGCAGAGTGCCTTGGTATTTGGAACAATTAAGCCCTTCTCTGACCGCAGATGAGAATATCAAGCAACTGAGTGGTTTACTGGTCACCGAGTTCAAATTTAAAAACTGAAATGCACAAAAAGCTTTTAAGGTTAAAGACTCCAAAGGGATTTGCAAAGGTAGCAGTGTTGCTCCATCTGTGGCAACAAACCCCTATTTTTATCGCATTATTGATATTGCGGATTTTTTAGAATATCAACCCAAATAATGACTTTTTTTTAATCACGACTATACTTAAATTGATTAATATAAGGAGATGGTCATGAAAAAGATATTGATAGGTGTCATGATGTTTTTAGGGATGATGCTCAATGCCAATGCCGGACTTCTCGGTGAGGTGGTTGATGATACTGCTACTGTTGTTGACGATTCTGTCAATGAAGTAGAGGATGTGACCGGTAAAACTCTAAAAACAACAAATAATGTCGTTGAGGAAGTCTTATAGAGAAGATGAGGCAGGAAAATATGCCAATACTTCTTTTACAGCTACTCGCTGTTTGGCACGACTTGCTATGGAGCGCTGAACCTCAAATGAATAGATGTCTTTAGCATTCTGATATAGATTTCTTGTGAATTCTGTATCATGGTTAGATATTAAGACATGTATGCCACGATGTGATGTGCTTTCTGCAAGTCTTGCTAGCTCAGTTTGATCAGAATCGTTGAATGAACCATTTGTATATAGGGTGAATTTCGCTGTTTTACTGATTGGGTGGTAAGGCGGATCACAGTAAATAACATCACCTGGTTTGGCCATTGCAAAGGTTTGTTGGTAATCGCAATGAATAAACTCGCAATTTTTTGTTTTATGATGAAATCGAAGCATTTCCTTTTCAGGTAAATACGGTTTTACGTACAAACCAAAAGGAACATTGTATATTCCCTTGTTATTAAAGCGACATAATCCATTATAACCATGTCGGTTGAGGTAAAGTAATAACGCAGCTTTTAGGGTTTGATCTTCCGTCTGATTAAAAGTATCGCGTAACGCATAATATTGTTTTTTTTGATTGTATTCTGGTTTAAACCATTGTGCGCAATATTGAATAAAGTCTGGCCCTTGTTCTTGCACCAGTTTAAATAATTTAATCAGGTAAGGGTTTTTCTCCCCTAATATATAATATTTATAGTCGCTATTTAGAAAAACTGAACCAGAGCCCATAAAAGGTTCTATTAAGCGGTTACCTTTGGGTAGCCTGGGAATAATTTGTTCTAGGCAACGAAATTTATTTCCAGGCCATTTGATAAAGGGTCTATATTTTGTATTGTCCATCATATTCATAGACTTACGTGTGGAATGATGATACTCAATATTGCAGCACCTAATAATATTAAGAGCGATAACTTTTTTCCAGGAAGAAGTTGCTGTTGTTGGTGATAGGTTTTTCTTGCATTCCATGTCATTAACAAGGGAAAAAATAACATGAGCACCACGCAAATAGTGCCTGCATAATTTAAAGCACTCAGATACATTCCCGGATAAATCCACACCATCAATAGTGGTGGAAAAAAAGTGAGCCCTAATGTCAAATGCCCTTGAAAACCACGTTTTTGTAAACGGAAGCCGTCGGCAATAAAATCAAATAAGCCCAGTGATACACTTAAAAAAGCAGTAAGCATACAAATGCCACTAAAAAAATCAAATAGTTTGTTAATCATTTGGTTATGGGTTGTCTCTCCTAATCCTTGCCCGAGTCCGCTAATCGTATGAGCGCTCTGCAGAAGAAGGGTTAACCGGTGGGGGCCTTGGGGAGATATGGCACCCATAATGACAAAGTCCCACAGTAAATAACAGAAAAGCGGTATAATCGAACCAATGAGGATGATTTTACGTAGATTTTTAATATCATTTTGCCAGTAGTCTCTTAGGCTTGGTACGATAGACGCAAATCCAAATGAGGTTATCAATATTGAAAACTGAGGGAGGAGTTGTTTTAATTCACCATGGGTGAAATTTTTGGTATGAATAAAAGGAAGTATCACTATCACCAATATGGCATAAGCCCCCAGCTTGCCAAACATCAAACCTCTATTGAAATAATCCACCCAGCGAATGCCACTATAAATGATAAGAGAAAAGCTTAAAGTATATAGAATGGGTGTAAGGGACTGTGGAATGTGAATATGTAATTGATTCAGGAAATTGTATAATACATCCGAGCCGCCAGAGATATAGGCGCCAAGGAGGCTATAAAGCAGGGCGAAATACAATAACCAAATGAGAAGCTCGCCTGGTTTTCCTAAATAATGCCGTGCCATCGATACCATATTACTTCCCAATGGTAACGGCTGTAGGCATTCTAAAATTAAAAAAGCACCTGCCGTCATAATCAGCCAGCAGGTGATAAAACTAATGCTTGCCCAAAAAAAACCGCCTGCAGATGTAGCCACTGGTAAAGCAAGCATGCCTCCACCAATGGATGTGCCGATAATTAATAAAACACTGCCAAAAAATTTCCCAATAACCATGGGGTTCCTCATGAAAAATAAGCAAAATTTAGAGATGGGTAGCAAAAGCATCTTAATCGAAGATGGCAAGGAGGTCAAACAAAAGTCATGTTGCTATGCTTACATAAAGTGAAGTAAGCGCAGTTGTTAAACGTCAATTACGATTGCCGGTTCGTATTGCCTCAAGTTAAAATCAAACCAATCCCCAACTGTTGCCTCATCAATTATCTTACTTGCTCATCATAGCATGTGCTACTAATGAGACATAGGTTTTTGCAGAATCATCTCTGCTATTATTTATTTTACAGTGAGTTTCTTGGTGCATTTTTAATTGTTCTACTCTCCAGTTTGATATACGCCGCTGCAACGTTCTAAGCTGATTTGAGCTAAATTGACTGGCGTTTTCTACAATTAAATCGTCAAGAAAACTTCTCGCTGTGCGTTCTGGATCAAGCTCCAGCTTTAACTTAATTTTATCCCATTCATTCTCAAATGGGTCAGGTCTGGTGCGCCAGGTTCTTGTGCTAAGTTCTTTTCTTGGTTTGGCTGTCTTTCTATAACGCCTAATATCAATGGGGGCTGTGTCCTGATGGTTAGAGGATTTTTGACTATCAACTGACTGACTACCCATCACTATTTCATCTTGACAGGGATCTATCAATTCAGAGATTTTATGATGGGTTATGCTGGAAGCAACTGATTTAGTCTCAACATTTTGCTTCCACGCATGTTGCCAAAATGTATCCTGAAGTTTTTCCAGCTTCTTAAGTAAATCAAGAGGGTCCAGCTTATCATATTGGTTTCTAAGATTTAGTTTTTCATTATCGGTTAAGTGTGGCGATAAAAGTAAACGCTGATAAGGTGTTTTAGCCTTATCATATTTTTTCGTTACCTTGGCGCCATCTCTTTTTTTAGATAGCAGTTTTAGTGACGGCTGAAAAAAATTGATATAAAGCCTCAGTATGGCATATAGCTCTGAAAGAGCATTATAAGCATCCAATCCCTCGTATCGATCATACCCAACCAATCTACGTACTATAGAGCCATTTTTCTCCTCTACGTGCGCTTGATCATTTTTTTTATAAGCACGTGAGCGCGTAAATGTAATTTTATTTTCTTTGCAAAATTCAAGTAAAGCATAGTTAATAAATTCTGTCCCATTATCAGTGTCGAGGCCCAGGGCAGAAACATGTGTGCGCTTAAATAACACACACCCTAACTAACTGAAAAATATTTCAAATTTTACTTGACATGAGTTTTTACTATTTGCTCTATATTTAACTTAATTTTATAAGTTCACTTCAAACAGGCATAAAAGGCTTAAATAAGGCACTAGAAGATCAAATTAATTTAAAATAATAGCCAATGAAACCTACTGAAATAAAATGCCGTATATCGCTTTTACAGAGGAAAAAATTGAATAAAAAATGTCATGTTATCATTACCTTATGCATTAATTACATAAGGAGTTGCTATCATGATATTTTCTATTACAGATCATTTTTCTATTATCAAGGATCCCAGACAACAAAGCAAAATTGAGTATGAATTATTAGACATTATATTTTTGTGTGTTGTTGGAGTGATTTGTGGTGCAGAAGCATGGGATGATATCGAGATAGTTGGTAAAACCAGATTAAGTTGGTTTCAGCAAAAAAAATTTCTTCTTAATGGAGTTCCCTGTGCTATTACTATTGCCAGAATCATAGGATGCCTAAATCCTAAGGAATTGCAAAGCTGTTTTATTAACTGGATGGCGGCGGCCAACGCCGCAACGAAGGGGCAAGTTGTTGCCATTGATGGAAAGCGGATGCGAAGGTCGTATGACAATAATAAAGATCAATCAGCCATCCATATGGTTAGTGCTTTTGCCGCAGAAAATGGTGTGGTTTTAGGTCAAATAAAAACGGCTGACAAGTCAAATGAAATAACAGCGATTCCCGCATTGCTTGATCTGCTTGATGTTAAAGGTTGTATTGTAACAATAGATGCTATGGGGTGTCAGGAAGAGATTGCCGCAAAAATTATTGATAAAGAAGCAGACTATATTTTAGCCGTAAAGGATAATC